>NZ_JAULUC010000009.1:0-256312 GCF_052851275.1 Burkholderia sp. SR8 | reverse complement strand
CGCCGTGCCCGACAGCGACGTACCGTCTGTCGCATTCACCGTCGGCAATGCCGGAGCCGTCGTATCGATCGTCAGATCGAATGCCGTGCTCGGGGCGCTCACATTGCCCGCCGTGTCGGTTGCCGTGACCGTCAGGCTGTGTGCGCCTTCGCCCAGTGCAGTGGTCGGCGTGAAGGTCCAGTTGCCGCTCGGGTCGGCCGTCGTCGTGCCGAGCAGCGTCGTGCCGTCGTAGATGCTCACGGTGCTGCCCGCTTCTGCCGTGCCAGCGAGAGTCGGCGTTGCATCGTCAGTGCTGCCGCCCGAAACGATCGCACCGGCAACAGAGCCAACATCGTCCGTGACGGTTCCGATGATCGGTGCCGCGGGCGCCGTCGTATCGCCCGTCACCGTTACCGAGGCAGAGGGGCTCGTATTACCCGCTGCATCGGTTGCCGTCACGCCAATCACCGTGCCGGCCGGCAGCGGGGTCGACGGCGTGTACGTCCACGCTCCGCTCGGGTCCGCCGTCACGGTGGCATCCGGCGTGCCATCGCCGTTCGTGTCGATGTTGACCGTTGCACCCGCTTCCGCTGTGCCCGACAACGACGTACCGTCCGTCGCATTCACCGTCGGCAACGCCGGAGCCGTCGTATCGATCGTCAAACCGAATGCGGAGCTCGGGGCGCTCACATTGCCCGCCGTGTCGGTTGCCGTGACCGTGATCGAATGCGCACCCTCGCCCAGCCCGGTGCTCGGCGTAAACGTCCACTTCCCGGTCGAATCCGCCGTCGTCGTACCGAGCAATGCCGTGCCGTCATACACGCTCACCGTGCTGCCCGGTTCCGCGGTACCGCTCAATGTCGGCGTCGTATCGTTCGTCGTACCGCCGACCGCCACCGGATGCTGCGCGTCGTCGCTGACGGCCGTGATCGCAGGCGTCTCCGGCACCACCGTATCCACGATGATCCCCACCGCGGTCGGTTCGCTCGTCTTGCCGTTACTGTCGGTCTGCGTAACCGTGATCTGATGGACGCCTTCCGGCAACGTGCCGGGCGTGTACGACCAATGCCCGTTCGCGTCCGCGGTCACCGTGCCGATAGGCTGGCCGTCGACCAGGATCGTGATCCTCGCGTTCGGCTGAGCGCCCGAACCCATGATCGTCGGCGACGCGCGGCCCGTGATGATATTGCCGGTGCCGCCTATCGACTGCCCGTCGACGGAGTCGATCGCCACCCGCGCGGGCCCTGTGGGCGTTCCGCCACCGCCGCTGCCGGTGCCGCCGCCATCCCCGCCGCCGCCGCTGGCCGCAGCGGCCGCAATGCCGCCGGCAGCGGCGACGCCACCGAGAATTCCAAGCAGCGCACCGGTCGACAACCCGTCGCCGATCGGCGCATACGTGAGCGCCGAATCGACGACCCCGTCTCCGGTCGCCTGCAGCCCCGGTCCGAACTGCACGAGAAACCGCCCGTCGTCCTGGACGAACACGAGATTGTGATAATCCGCGCCGTTCTCGAAGAACGCCTGAACACGCACGGTTCGGCCATCCTTGAATTCGACGATCAGGTCGTTCCCCGACCGCGCGTAGTTGGCCACGTCCTCCTTGTGAGCGGACAGCAGGAAATTGGCTGGGCCGCCAGGCGACGTGACGACCTGCGAACCGTTGGCGACAGGAACATCGACGTGATTGCTCAAGACCGACGAGGAAACCATTGCCCGACTCCTTGTAAATGGGTGTGACGAAACCTGGCCCGTCGCCGACGGGCAAACGTTCAACCGAACAGACGCAACGGCGCCCGACGCGAGTTCGCGCCGCTGCATACCGGGTGTCCGGCTCGCGCGGGACACAGCGAGCCGCTAGCCCGCGCGAGGCGGCCTATGACGGAAAAGGAGGAAAAGAGCCGGAGCTGCTATGGAATCAGAGACGAGTCCAGACGACCGGAAAAGCCGTGCGCCCTGCGTGCCAGGAAAGGACCGATCTCGACGCACCATCCCGCCGGACATACGTGTTTGATTGCCCTTGTGCCACGGGCTTTGTCCGCACGGCGATTTTTTTGATATTGGATCTGCATTTCTACCGCCCTCGCCATATTAGTTATTTCCTTTTATCGCGAATCATCAACAATCCGCTTGATCAAGGCGAATTGTCGCGGTGCACCACAACTGCTTTTTACTACCTCTCGTGCCTGCATTCAGATTACACCGATCTTTCACGCACATGATTACACTCCCTTGAAGCTTTTACAAATATTTTCAGTCTTTCTTACGCGTATTTTTCGGGAGCGATAAAAAGATAAACAATTTGGAAGATTGAGTCGTGTGCGTTTGTTGTCGACACAATGATTCGTCGCGATGTCTGCCGTTGCCGGAGTGCCACCGGATAGCCGCGCGCCCCACGGCGAATGGGCACGGCGGACGTTCGCCGCACCGCGGCCGACTTCACTTCATGCCCGGCACGGCGCAATGCAAATGAAACCGAATCCCGATACGTCACTGCATCGAAGCAGCTCGTTGCGACGCGCACCGCGTTCAGCCAAAAACCTTTTCGTCAGCAAGGATTCGTTCACAACCTTTCATTGCACTCACCGCCGGTCGATCCACTCGTGTGCCCCACGCGCCGCCCCGCGCCGCATCCCTTCTATCTCGATTCAGCAAATTCAATTCAATCGCTATCGAAATGGCGCCGACTCACACCGCCGACCATTCTCTGCAAATAAAATGCGCCAAATCAAAAAGAGAGATAAATGACGTGATTTTCCCGAGATTGAATCTTCGTCGGAAGCAATCGATGCGCATTTGGCCCGCGCACCGGTCGCCTCCGCCATGGCCCCGATAGCGCGTGCGTGCACCGCGGTCCTGAATTACCATCGGGCATTCCCGCGCGGCAGGCTTGGCCGTCAGCGGTTCGAGGTCGGATATCCCGGATCAATCGATCGTGCTCGCTCTCATCATCATTGCCGGCGTGTGGGCCGGCCTGCAGAACGCCCTCGCGGGCGGCGGCTCGTTCATCACGCTGCCCGCGCTGATCGTGTCGGGCATGTCGCCGCTCGCGGCCAACATCACCTCGACGGTCGCACTGTTCCCCGGTCAGGTCACGACGGGCTGGGCGAGCCGAAACATGGTGAGCGGCGTCGGCAAGCTGCCGTTTCGCGCGCTGTTCGCGATCAGCGTGGTCGGTGGCGCGCTCGGCGGCCTGCTGCTGCTGAAAACCCCGTCGTCGATCTTCTCGCACCTGGTGCCGTGGCTCGTGCTGTTCGCGACGGTCGTGTTCGCGTGGGGCAGCTTCTTCCGCAAGGCCGCCGCAGGCACGCAGCATCTCGGCCCCGTCGCGGCCGGCGTCGCGCAGTTCCTGATCGCGATCTACGGCGGCTACTTCGGCGGCGGCATCGGGTTCCTGATGATGGCCGCGCTGACGATGGCCGGCCTGCCGCCGCGTCGCGCGATGTCGACCAAGAATGCGCTCGCGGGCGTGATGAACGCGTCGGCAGTCGTGCTGTTCGTCACTTCGCCGCACCTGCACTGGCGCGCGGCAATCGCGCTCGGCGGCGGCGCGATCGTCGGCGGGCTGCTCGGCGCGTGGGCGCTGCACCGCGTGAACGAGCGCGTGCTGCGCATCGCGATCGTCTGCATCGGCGTTGCGCTGACCATCGGGTTGTTCGTGAAACCGATCTGACGCACGCACATTGCGTCGCCGTCGCGACATGCATTGCATCGCCACGGCGTCAATTGATCAGTCGTTCGAAACGTGTCGCGGGGATATCTCGGCCATGCCGCTCAGCATGGCCTGCGCGCTCAACCGAACGGCCGCACGCCGATCAGCGGGCCGTGCAGGAACAGCGCGAACACCGCCCATACGACGAGGCCGGCCACGACTGCGGCGACGTCGCCGGACAGACGCCCGGCCGGATAGCGGACGCCGTCGCGACGATCGCGCGTGCGCGACACGATGAACTGGATGAGCGACCACACGAAGAACGCGCCGAACAGCACGGCCGCATGCACCGTCCCGTTGACGAGCAAATGCGCGACGGCCCACACCATCACGCCGGCGACCATCGGGTGGCCCGCGAGCGTCTTGATCCGGTTGCGCGGCACGTACGACGCGGCGATCAGCACGAACGCGACCGCGGTCAGCATGCCGGTCAGGTGACGGACGCCGGCGGGTGACACCCACAGCAGCGTCGCGTTCTCGCGGGCGACCGCGTAGCCGCGGATGATCAATACGAAGCCGATGATCGACGCAATCGAATAGCCCGCCTTCCAGCCCTTCTCGCCGATGCGCGCGATCATCGCGGCACGCCAGCCATCGGCCACGATCCGGATCGAGTGCACGCCGAGGAAGATCGCTAAACCGAGAATCAGGACGAGCATCGGTTGTCTCCGTCTGGAACGATGAGTGGGGGATGCATGCCACGCGGCGTTCGGTGGGCCGTTCGCGGGGCCGCAGTCAGGGCCGGCACGGGTCGCGCCGGACGCGGTCGCGATCCGCGCCGATCATAAACGCCACGGCCGCGCTTGTGAAGCTTGGGGAATATGCGGGCGGCCGCGTTGCTGTTTTCGTGTACCGGGAATCGGCGGCGCGTTTCGCACGCGTTACGCGAGAACCGGTGAACGGTGAATCGAAAAGAAAGGACAACGGAAATCTCGACGCCGACGCGGCGCTGTCACCGAACTACGGATGCTTGCGCTTCGGCACGGTTTGCGCGGCGGGTTTCGGCGCCGCCTCTGCGAGTGGTTTCGCGCGCCGCTTCGGTGCCGGTTCCGATGCAGCAGCCGACTTCCGCTCCGACGATGGCTCGGGTGCCGCTTTCGCGGTCGCCCGGCGCTTCGGCGCGACTTTTGAGACTGGTTCGGATTCCGGCGCTTGCACCGCTTTCACAGGCGTGTTCTTCTTCGCGGGCTTTGACCCAGGCGTCGCGCCCGCGTCACGTTCCAGCGCACGCACCGGCATCGACGCGGCCTTCGCCGTGCGCTTCGGTACGGCATTCGACGCCGCTCCCGGCGCCGGCGCCCGCACCGCCTTCGCGTTGCGCTTCGGTGCCCCCGCCAGCAGCGCCGCGCGATACGCGCCGCGACACCAGTCGAACAGCGCGCCGGCATCCTCGAGCACGTCGGCCGGCGTTTCGTAATAGCCTTCGAGCGCGACGGTGCGCGTACGGCCGGCATACGAGAACGGCCCCATCCCCGCCGCGACGAACGCGGGCCGGTTCACGTCGTCGACACGCAGAAACAGCGAGCCGCGCGCGAGAAACCCGAACATCACGCCGTCGAGCCGCATCGCCGCGCCGCTGAAGAAGCGCGTAACCTCGACGCGGCCGAGGCTCGCGATCTGATAGGCGATCTCTTCGCCGTGCGCCTTGTCAGCCTGCCAGCTCATCGGTTGTCCTGTCGTGGCGGTGCATCGGGCCTGTCACGCGGCGCCGGTACAGCGCTGCGTCCACGTCTCGAGTTCCGCATCGACGAAGCCGACGGCCGCGGCGCTTTCGCAAATCTGCCGCCACGTCGCACGATCGACCGGAATGCCGTGCGCGCCGCGCGCGGCGCGACTCGCCTCCTCCGGCTCGCCGGGCATCAGCACCGGCGCATCGCCCGCCTGCGGCGACGCCTTCGCCCATGCGATAAACGCGTCGGCTTCCCGCTCCGCATCGGCGGCATCGAACGCGTTCGGATCGATCAGCACCGACAGCATCCCGTTGACGATCGCGCTGGTCTTCTGCAGCGTGCCGTCGTAGGTCGTATGCCCGCCCACCAGCGCGCCGCCGAAGATCTCGCACATCGCGGCCAGCGCATAGCCCTTGTGCAGACCGAACGGCAGCAGCGAACCGAACGGCTGCTCGTGCATCACGGCCGGATCGTCGGTCGGCTGGCCGCGATGATCGATCAGCGACCCGGCCGGCACGCGCTTGCGCTGGTTGTATGCGACCCGCGTCTTGCCGTACGCGATCGCGCTCGTCGCGAAGTCGAGCAGCAGCGGCGGCCGGCCCGCGCGCGGATACGCGGCGCAGAACGGATTCGTGCCGAAGCGCGGATCGGTGCCGTGCAGCGGCGCGACGAGCAGGTCGCCCGGCACGTTCACGAAATGAAACGACACGAGCCCCGAGCGCGCGCATTGCTCGGCCCAGTGCCCGATGCGGCCGAGATGATGGACGTCGCGCAGCCCGATCGCGCAGATGCCCATGCGTCGCGCGCGCTCGATTCCTTCGACCATCGCCTCGAACGCGATCACCTGACCGAAGCCGCGGCCGCCGTCGATGGTCAGCACCGCGCCGCCGTCGCGCACGATCGACGCGTGCCCGTTCAATTGCAGCTGCCCTTCGCGCCACGACGCGACGTAGTTCGGGATCATCCCGATCCCGTGCGAATCGTGCCCGGCCAGATTCGCGCCGACCAGGTGATCGGCGACGAGCCGCGCCTCGCGTTCGCTGCTGCCGACCCGCTCCCACAGTGCCGCGACGAACGCATGCAGCGGTTCGGCGTGCATCCGCAACGCGTCGGTATCGGGTGTCGGCAGCGCGGTCATCGGCAAGGCTCCGTCAGGTCGGGTTGAATCCGGTCGGGTCGGTCGTGCAAACGGCGCGTGCGTTCAGCGCGCGGACGCGATCACGTCCGCGACCGCCGCCGTCAGCTTCTTCGCATACGGCACGTGCAGGAACTCGTTCGGGCCGTGCGCATTCGACTTCGGCCCGAGCACGCCGCACACCATGAACTGCGCGGACGGAAAGCCGGCCTGCAGCACGTTCATCAGCGGGATCGTGCCGCCGAGGCCCATGTAAGCGCAGTCCGCGCCGAAATGGCGGCGCGACGCGGCGTCGAGCGACGATGCGAGCCACGGTGCGAGATCCGGCGCGCTCCAGCCGGTCGCGGCACCCGCATCCGGCTTGAACGTGACCTTCGCGTTGTACGGCGGGTCGAGTTCGAGCAGTTCCTTCAGTTGCTGCACGGCCTGCGCGGCGTCGACGAGCGGCGGCAGGCGCAGCGACAGCTTGAACGCGGTGCGCGGACGCAGCACGTTGCCCGCGTCGGCGAGCGCCGGCAGGCCAGCCGCGCCGGTCACCGACAGCGACGGACGCCACGTCGAATTCAGCAGCGCCTCGCGCGGATCGGTCGTGGTCGGCAGCACCGGCTTGCCGTCCGCGCCGCATGCCCACGGCAGCCCCTTCCACACGGCGTCGCCGAGAATCGCGGCGGCCGCGTCGGCTTCGCGCACGCGGCTGTCGGGAATCTCGCAATGGAACACGCCCGGCAGCAGGTTGCCGTTCTTCGCGTCTTCCAGGCGCTCGAACAGCTGGCGCATCACGCGGAAGCTCGACGGCGCGATGCCGCCGAACACGCCCGAGTGAACGCCTTCCTCGAGCACCTCGACCTGCAGGTCGCCGGACACGAGCCCGCGCAGCGACGTCGTGAGCCACATCTGGTCGTAGTTGCCGGCGCCCGAATCGAGGCACACGACGAGCGAGACCTGGCCGAGCCGGTCGCGCAACGCGTCGACGTACGGCAGCAGGTCGTAGCTGCCCGACTCCTCGCAGGTCTCGATCAGGCCAACGCAGCGCGGCCGTTCGACGCCCTGCTCGTCGAGCGCGCCGAGCGCCGCGAGGCTCGCGTAGATCGCGTAGCCGTCGTCCGCGCCGCCGCGGCCGTACAGCTTGCCGTTCTCGAACTTCGGCGTCCACGGCCCGAGGTCGGCGCGCCAGCCGTCGAATTCGGGCTGCTTGTCGAGATGGCCGTACAGCAGGATCGTGTCGGTGCTGCCCGAGCGCGTGGCAGGCGTTTCGAAGAAGATCACCGGCGTGCGGCCGGGCAAGCGCACGATCTCGAGCTTCAGGCCTTTCACCGGCTGGCGCTCGGCCCACTGCGCGGCATCGGTGACGACCCGTTCGAGATACCCGCGCTTTGCCCAGTCGGGGTCGAATGCGGGACTCTTCGCGGGGATCGCGATGTAGTCGGTCAGTGCGTGGAGGATTTCATCGTTCCACTTGCGCTCGACGAAGGTAACGAGCTTGTCATGGTCGAGGACGGGGGTAGTGTCGACGGAGGTCATGGTGGGTGCCTGGATAGGGCTGACGAAAATCCGGATGATACGCCGATGGGCCTGGCGCCGGGCGGCTTTCGGCGGCCGCTTTCGCGGACCCTTCACCGTCCTTTTCCACGCGCGTTCCGGGCTGCATGCCGCGCCCGTCGAGCAACCTCCGTGACTGCGCCGCGCGAGTCAGCCGGCAGCGGGTGCTCGGCCCGCACCGGCCCCGGAGCGGAATCTGCGCCCGTTACCAGCACGCAACGCATATTTCCGCCTGCGACCCATCTTTTAATTCCATTGACAACAATCAACAAAATCGATCATTAACCAAACGATTATTTACATCACGGTGCGATTCAGCCACTTCGGAAAATCATCGATTATCGACCGACACCGCATTCAACGAGCCTTTCCGATAGTCCTGCGACGCAGGCGCACGCCCGACACGCCCCCGACGCCAACCGGCCACGGCCACGCCGGGACATCGTTTCGCCTGACTCAATGATTCACGTCAATATTTAAACAATTTAATTTCGACGTTTTCAATTACGAATCTCATTAACGAGATAACATGACGTCGTTCAATAAACCGACGATCCGTTCCGGAATCGTCGACCGGCGCCGGGCCGCGCCACCTCAACCGCATCACGTCTTTTCAAGGAGCCTCGCATGTCCGATGCCAGCTCGTCCCCCTCCCGTTCCGCCGCCGCGCCGACGGCCGCCGCCGCACCGAAAATCGGCGTCATCCCCGCCACGTTGATGGTCGCGGGCAACATGATGGGCTCCGGCGTCTTCATGCTGCCCGCGAACCTCGCCGCCACCGGCGGCATCGCGATCTTCGGCTGGCTGATCACCGTCGTCGGCGCCGTGTCGCTCGCGCTGGTGTTCGCAAAGCTCGCCGCGATCGACCCGGCCGCCGGCGGCCCGTACGCGTATGCGCGCAAGTCGTTCGGCCCGTACATCGGCTACCAGACCAACCTGATCTACTGGCTCGCGAACGTGCTCGGCAACGTCGGCCTCGCGGTCGCCGGCCTCGGCTATCTGACGCACTTCTTCCCGATGCTGCGCGACCCGCTCGTGTTCGCGCTCGCGCAGATCTTCGTGATCTGGCTGTTCACGTACGCGAACATCCTCGGGCCGAACGTCGTCGGCCGCGTGCAGTCGGTCACCACGATCTTCGCGCTCGTGCCGATCCTCGGGATGGCCGTGTTCGGCTGGTTCTGGTTCAGCAAGGACGTGTATTTCGCCGGCTGGAACGTGTCGGGCGCCAGCAGCTTCAGCGCGATCGGCGCGACGCTGAATTTCACGCTGTGGGCGTTCATCGGCGTCGAGAGCGCGTCGGTGTCGGCCGGCGTGGTCGAGAACCCGTCGCGCAACGTGCCGATCGCGACCGTCGGCGGCGTGGTGCTCGCGGCCGTCTGCTACGTGCTGAGCTCGACCGTGATCATGGGGATGATCCCGAACAAGGCGCTGCTCGCGTCGAGCGCGCCGTTCGCGGATGCCGCGCGCCTCGCGCTCGGCGACACCGCGGCGAATGCAGTCGCGATCTGCGCGGCGCTCGGCTGCCTCGGCTCGCTCGCGGGCTGGACGCTGCTGGTCGGCCAGACCGCGAAGGCCGCAGCCGACGACGGGCTGTTTGCCGGCGTGTTCGCACGCGTGAACGCGAAGAACGTGCCGTCGGCCGGCCTCGCGATCGTCGCGGCGATCATGTCGGTGCAGGTGCTCGCGACGATGTCGCCGAGCGCGAGCGAGCAGTTCGGCAAGATCGCGTCGATCGCCGTGATCATGACGCTGCTGCCGTACATCTACTCGTGCATCGCGATCAAGGTGCTCGGCTACGGCAAGATGCCGTCGCACCAGTTCACGTTCTACACGATCGTCGGCCTGATCGGCGCCGTCTACGCGCTGTGGGCGATGGTCGGCTCCGACGGCCAGCAGACGCGCTGGTCGCTGATCTTCGTGATCGCGACGATCGTGTTCTACGAGCTGTCGATCAACCGCCAGCGCGAAATCGAGGAAACCCATGTTCATCCGGGCGGCCGTTCGCCGCGCTGGGTGCGCTATTTCGCGCTCGGCGTGACCATCGTCGCGCTCGTCGCGACCTTCTGGATCTCCGTGGGCCGACACAAGGCCGACATCCTTCACGCGCGCTCGCCGGCCGTGGCCGCGAACGTCCAGGCAACCCAGCAAACGGTGGACTAACCCATGACCGCTTCCTTGACCCAACCGGCGTTCCGCCGCCTCGGCATGAAGGCGCTGCTCGTGCAGCACGACGTCGACGAACGCACGGCCGCCGGCCGCGCGGCCACCGCGCTCGCCGAGGAATTGCGCACGCGGCTCGTCGACGTCGTGATCGCGACCTCCGCCGAAGACGCGCGTGCCGTGGTCGACGCCGATCCCGCGATCCAGTGCCTGCTGCTCAACTGGGAACTCGGCAACGACGCCGGTCATGCGCCCGCGCAGGCCGTGCTCGACGCGATGCGCGCGCGCAATGCGACGGTGCCGGTGTTCCTGCTCGCGAGCCGCGCGAGCGCGGCCGCGATTCCGGTCGACGCGATGCGCAAGGCCGACGACTTCATCTGGATGCTCGAGGACACCACCGCATTCATCGGCGGCCGGATCGTCGCCGCGATCGAACGCTACCGCGAGACCGTGCTGCCGCCGATGTTCCGCGCGCTCGCGCAGTTCTCGCGCGTGTACGAATACTCGTGGCATACGCCGGGCCACACGGGCGGCACCGCGTTCCTGAAATCGCCGGTCGGGCGCGCGTACTTCGAATTCTTCGGCGAGGCGCTGTTCCGCTCGGACCTGTCGATCTCGGTCGGCGAACTCGGTTCGCTGCTCGATCACTCGGGGCCGATCGGCGAAAGCGAACGCTACGCTGCGCGCGTGTTCGGCGCGCACCGCACGTATCACGTGACGAACGGGTCGTCGATGTCGAACCGCGTGATCCTGATGGCGAGCGTCACGCGCAACCAGGTCGCGCTGTGCGACCGCAACTGCCACAAGTCGGCCGAGCACGCGATGACGATGTCGGGTGCGATTCCGACGTACCTGATTCCGTCACGCAACCATTACGGAATCATCGGGCCGATCATGCCGGAGCGGCTCACGGCCGCCGCCGTGCGTCTCGCGATCGACGCGAACCCGCTCGTGCGCGGCCGCGACGGCATCGATCCGACGCCGGTGCATGCGCTGATCACGAACTCGACGTACGACGGCCTCTGCTACAACGTCGCGCGCGTCGAGGAACTGCTCGGCCAGAGCGTCGACCGGTTGCATTTCGACGAGGCGTGGTACGGCTATGCGCGCTTCAACCCGATCTACCGCGATCGCCACGCGATGCACGGCGATCCCGCGCAGCACGACGCGAGCAAGCCGACCGTGTTCGCGACGCAGTCGACCCACAAGCTGCTCGCCGCGCTGTCGCAGGCGTCGTTCATTCATGTCCGCGACGGCCGCAATCCGATCGAACATGCGCGCTTCAACGAGGCGTACATGGTGCATGCGTCGACGTCGCCGAACTACGCGATCATCGCGTCGAACGACGTGAGCGCCGCGATGATGGACGGCCCCGGCGGCGGCGCGCTGACGACCGACGCGATCCGCGAGGCCGTGTCGTTCCGGCGGATGCTCGCGCGGCTGCATGCGGAATGCGAGGAGAACGACGACTGGTTCTTCAACGGCTGGCAGCCGGACACCGTCGTCGAGCGCAAGACGGGCCGGCGCGTGCGCTTCCATGAGGCGGACGAAACGCTGCTCGCCACCGATCCGTCATGCTGGGTGCTGCATCCGGGCGATACATGGCACGGCTTCGGCGACATCGAGGACGACTACTGCATGCTCGATCCGATCAAGGTATCGATCGTGACGCCGGGCGTCGCGCCGCACGGCGGGCTGATGCCGGTCGGCATTCCGGCGTCGGTCGTCACCGCGTACCTGGACCGGCACGGGATCGTCGTCGAGAAGACGACCGACTTCACGATCCTGTTCCTGTTCTCGCTCGGCGTGACGAAGGGCAAGTGGGGCACGCTCGTCAACACGCTGCTCGACTTCAAGCGCGACTACGACGCGAACGCGCCGCTCGAACAGGCGCTGCCGGAACTCGTCGCACGCTATCCGGACCGCTACGGCAAGCTCGGCCTGCGCGAGCTGTGCGACCTGATGTTCGGCGCGATGAGCGACCTGAGGACGACCGAGATGATGTCGCGCGGCTTCTCGACGCTGCCGAAACCCGACTTCAGCCCTGCCGAGGCCTTCGAGCGCCTGGTGCACAACGACATCGAGATGCTGGAGCTGTCGGAGATGGCGGGCCGCACCGTCGCGACGGGCGTCGTGCCGTATCCGCCCGGCATTCCGCTGCTGATGCCCGGCGAGAATGCGGGGCCGGCCGACGGCCCGCTGCTCGGCTATCTGAAGGCGCTCGAGCAGTACGACCTGCGCTTCCCCGGCTTCACGCACGATACGCATGGCGTCGAAGTCGAGGACGGCGTGTATCGGATTGCGTGCATCAAGGAAACCGCGCGCGCTACCAATACCCGTTGAGCATGCGGATTGCGACGTCGCGCCGGCAATAGGCGGCCGGCGTCGCGACGCACCGTCACTGCCGGCGCTGCGTCGTGACCGCGATGACGCCGATTACGCGCTCAACCGGCCGACCCACGCGGCAAGCTGCGCTTCGCCTTCTTCATCGAGCTTGCCGCTCAGTTCGCCGTCCCACGGTGCAATTGCATCGGCTGGCAGCGCGGCCTTCAGGATCTCGAGACCGTTCTCCAGGAACGAACGGACGGAACGAACAGACGCGACGCTCACGCGTCCGGCGACCGAACACCGCGATCCATCCCGCGCCGGTACGCGGCCGGGCTGGTCGCCGCGACGCGCCGGAAATGCCGGCGCAGCGATTCCTCGGAACCGAACCCCGAACGCGCGGCGATCTGCGCAAGCGACAGCGCGGGATGGGCTTCGAGCATGTCCTTCGCGACGTTCACGCGCTCGCGGATTAGCCACGCGAGCGGCGACATCCCCGTCGCATCCGCGAACTGCCGCTGCAGCGTGCGCGTGCTCATCGCGGCTTGCGCGGCCAGCGACGCGAGCGTGTGCGGCTCGGCCGCGTGCGCACGCATCCAGTCGATCAGCTTCGCGAGCCGGTCGCTGCCGCCCGGTGCGACCGGGCGCGGCACGAATTGCGCCTGACCGCCGTCGCGATGCGGCGGCAGCACGAGCCGCTGCGCCACGCGATTCGCGATCGCGCCGCCGTGATCGCGCCGCACGAGATGCAGCAGCATGTCGAGCCCCGCCGCCGAACCGGCCGACGTGACGACCTGCCCTTCGTCGACGTACAGCGCGTCGGGATTCACCGTCAGTGCCGGATAGCGCGCCCGCAGACGCTCCGCATAGCGCCAGTGCGTCGTTACGGTGAGCCCGTCGAGCACGCCGGCTGCCGCGAGCACGAACACGCCGGAACAGATCGAACAGAGCCGCGCGCCGCGGCGATGCGCGGCACGCAGCTTCTTCAGCAACGGTTCGGGCGGCAGTTCGTCCGGATCGCGCCAGCCGGGAATCACGATGGTGTCGGCGCGATCGAGCATCGCGAGGCGGTACGGCGCGGCGATCGTGATGCCGCCCGCCGCGCGCACGGGGCCCGGCTCGCTCGCGCAGACCGCGAACCGATACCAGTCGACGCCGAGTTCCGGGCGTTCGAGCGCGAACAGTTCGACCACGCAGCCGAATTCGAAGGTGCAGAGGCGATCGTAGGCGAGCGCGACGACGAGATGATTGTGCATGGCGCGATGTTACCGGAACTTGTCGATCGCGCCACTGCCGCAATGGCCGCCGAACCGCGATACTGCCCTTCATTCCGGCGCATTCCGCGCCGCCGTTCAGGAGCGCCTTTCATGTCATACGTAACCGACGTCCCCGCGGCCGACAGCGCGGCCGCCCTCGCCCACTTCGAAGCGTCGCTGCGCTTCGAGACCGACTGCTGGGACACGCACGACGCGCTTGCGTCCGGCGCGCCCGATTTCGTACTGCTCGACGTCCGGAGTCCCGAGCAATTTGCCGCCGGCCACGTGCCCGGCGCGCGCAACCTGCCGCACCGCAAGATCGTCGCCGGCAAGCTCGCCGAGCATTCGGCCGACACGCTGTTCGTCGTCTACTGCGCCGGCCCGCACTGCAACGGCGCCGCGCGCGCGGCGATCCGGCTCGCGCGCCTTGGCCGGCCGGTGAAGCTGATGATCGGCGGCATCACCGGCTGGCTCGACGAAGGTTTCGCGCTGAGCAACGAACTGCGCGCCGAGGACGCCGTTACGCGCTGATCGTCATCAAAAGCGCAACAATCAATTGCCAGCACGCGAACGGAAAAAGCGCGACAATCGGCTTCATTGCAGTTCGGACGGAGCAGCAACATGCAACACGCAGTCCTGATTCAGGTGGCCGGTTCGGTCGCAGCGATCGCGCTCTATTTTCTTCCCGCCGTCATCGCCGACCGGCGCGGCCGGCGCGACAAGCTGACGATCGCGATGTTCAACGCGCTGTTCGCGTGGACGGGCATCGGCTGGCTGATGACGCTGTACTGGGCATGCCAGCCGAACCCGCAAACCGACGTCGCGCAGACCATCCTCGCGAAGCGTCGCGGCATCAGCATGCGCACCTTCTCGACCGGTCTCGTCGAACGCGTACAGCGACGCGTCGCGGCCCAGGAGCAATGGGCCGAGAAGCAGGGTTGCCGCTGAAGCGCGCCATTCCCGTCTTTCCGGCTACCTCGCCGCGCCGAACTTCGGCATCCTGACGTTGGTCGAGGCCCGGTAGTCCCACACCAGCCTGTCGCGCGGCGCGTTACCGACCGCGCGCAACCACGCCCCGAACGCCCCCGCCGTTACCGCCCGAGCGATCCGCTCGCCCGGACAGCCGTGCGGCCCCGTGCCGAAACCGAAATTCGGCCCCGGCACGCGCCCGGGCAGCAAGCGATGCGGGTCGCGATGCACGACCGGATCGCGGTTCGCCGCCGCCAGCACGACGAGGATCGCCGCGCCGGCATCGACGGTCACGCCTTCGATCGTCGTGCGCGACGCGACGAAGCGGCGCGTGTTCTGCACCGGCGAATCGAATCGACCGACTTCGGCGACGAATGCATCGAGCGCTGCCGCGTCCGGCATTTCGCGGTCGCCGTCGGCGATCGTGATGTCCGATGCGGCCAGCACATTGCCGAGCCATGCGGCCGTCGCCTCGCACGTCTGCGACAGCAAACCGACGAGATTCGCGACGAGCGCGCCGCTCGCGTGCCAGCCCGCCGCACGCGCCGCCTGCTGAATTGCCGCGACGAGCGAGCCGTCGTGTGCACGGGTGTGCGCGACGCGTTCCGTCATCCGGTCCAGCAGTTCCCGCGCGCCGTCGCTCGCTCTGGCCAGCGCCGCGTCGTCCGACAGCGGCGACAGCGCGGCGACGAAGTCGACGACCCGCGCGGCGATGTCGTCGAGCTGCGACTCGTCGAAACCGAGCAGATCGGCGACCGCGCAAACCGGCACCGTCATGCACCACGCGTTCAATGCGTCGGCGTCGTGCGGCGCACGCAGGCGGTCGCCGGCGAGGCGGGCGGCACGCTCGCGCAACGCGTCCGCATCGATCGGCGCGAACGCCGCGCGCAGCGCCTGCTTCGGCACATCGTGCCGCAGCGCGCCGTCGTTCATGCGCACCAGTTCGCCGAACAGCGCGCCCGCCGTGGTGCCGCGCAACGCGGGCGGCACCGGCGCATCGAGCGGCCTGACGCGACACGCCGGGTGGCCGAGCACCGCGGTCACGCTCGCCGCGCGGCTCGCGACCCAGAGTCCGAGCGTGGCGTCGAACGCGAGCGGCGGCCCGTCGACGAGCGTCGCGTAGTAGGGATAGGGATCGCGGTGCGTGACCGCGGCAATCGGATCGGTCGGGTTCATGCGTGCAGTATCGGCGCCTCCGACCGCCGGATGTTTCGCGTCGACGTGAAATGTCGCTGTACCTGCCATGCGCCCGCTGCGTCGCACCCATTCACGGGCGCCGGATGGCGCACCGCGGGCCTGTGTCAGGCGGCGGAACGGCAACGATGCGCCTGCATGCGCAGGCGGACACGGCCGGCGGAAATCGCGCGCGGCTCCAGCGCCACCGTATCGTGATGGAACATTTCCTGGCGGAAGTGGCCGCTGTCGTCGAACCACTGGCAGATCAGCCAGTCGGCATCGTCGAACACGACCGGCCCGGCATAGGTGACCGTCATGCGCGGCCCGCCGGTTTTCAGCGTCACGACATCGCCGGCGCGAAAGCCGCCGCGGTGATTTTCTCGGAATTTCATCGCTCTCTCGATTTTATATATATTCATTTTCCGGCGGCCCGCTCGCCGGTCATTCGGATATGCAGCAGATTACCAATCCGAAAAATAACCGGCAACTCCCGAAAATCAAAAACGACATCGGGCGGAAAATCGCAACAATACGCGTGATCGATACGCGTGGCGCGCGATTGGTGCCAGAACGGACGCGGCTTGCGCGCCGGTCCGGCGCCTCCAGCCGGAATGCGGAGAATAAACGATGTATTTCGAGCCGTCAGCGGTCTTTAAATCGGCCGCGGGTTCCGTTGATTACTGTCAATCCGGTTTTCGGCTGGAAACGTTCCCACTATTAATCGGCGCTCACCGGGCAAACTGCACCGGCGAATTGTCCGGCGCCGAAAACCAGCGATCGAGGTCGCGCCCCGGCACTGCCGCCTGCGCGAACGTGAAGGTGCCGTCGCGCGCCATCTCCGTCGCGGCGCGCAGGAACGCGCCGAGCGCGGTCCGCGCCAGCGCGCCGCCGACGCTGACGCGCTTCACGCCGAGCGCCGCGAGCGCATCGACGCTCAGCAACCCGCCCTGCAGCCCCATCACGACGTTGACCGGCGCATCGACCGCGCGCGTGACGGCCGCGATGTCGTCGGGATCGGTCAGGCCCGGCGCGTACAGCACGTCGGCACCCGCGTCGCGATACGCGACCAGCCGCGCGATCGTGTCGGCAAGGTCGCGGCGGCCGTGCAGGTAGTTCTCGCAGCGCGCGGTCAGCGTGAACGGAAACGGCAGCGCGCGCGCCGCGTCGACCGCCGCCGCGATGCGCTCGACCGCCGCGTCGTGCGGATAGATCGGCGCGTCGGCACGGCCGGTCGCGTCTTCGATCGAGCCGCCCACCGCGCCGGCGCCGGCGGCGAGCCGGATCGTCTCGGCGACCGTGTCCGGCGTGTCGCCGAAGCCGGTCTCGAGATCGGCGCTGACCGGCAGCCCGCCCGCGGCGACGATCTCGGCGATGTGGGCGAGCATCTCGTCACGGCCGATCGCGTTGTCGGGCCGCCCTCTCGAGTAGGCAAAGCCGGCGCTCGTGGTCGCGAGCGATTCGAAGCCGGCCATCGCGAGCAGGCGCGCGGAACCGGCGTCCCACGGGTTCGGGATGATGAATGCGCCGGGGCGCGCATGCAGCGCACGGAACGCTTCGGCTTGGCGGAATTGCAGGTCGGATGCGGACATCGCTGTCTCCTCGGAACGGGAGACGCCAGCATACGCGCGCGCGATACCGCGACGTTTCGGGGTGCAGCGAAATATCGATGGCGGCGGCACATCGCCGGAGCCGACGCCCGGGCGCCTGGCCGGCTTTCGTCGCACCGGACGAGCGGCGCGGCAATCTGCTTGCGGACGGTCGCGCCGGAGCCGAACGTCACCGGCTGCGTCGGATCAACGGCAAAACCGGCAACGCGGGAGGTTGGGGCCGCACGCGCGGCTACACGACATACGCGCCCTTTGCATGCAGTTCCGCTTCCGCGCGCTCGAGCGCCGCAATCGCATCGCTGCCTTCGAGCGCGAGCAACTGCGCGACCAGCGCTTCGGCCATCGCATGCGCGGCGACCAGCGACGGAAAGAACGACGGGCTGTCGTGCGTGAAGATCAATTGCGCATCGGCATGCAGCGCGATCGGCGATACCGCGCTGTCGGTGATCGCGACGATCTTGCTGCCCTGCGCTTTCGCCGCCTGCGCGACGCGCGTCGCTTCCGCGGAATACGGCGCGAAGCTGATGATCACGGTCACGCTCTGCTTCGCGATCGTGCGCAGCTCCATCTCGAGCGAACCCGCGACGCCGTTGAGCAACGACACGGTCGGCCGGAACAGCCGGTAGCCGTACACGAAACCGAACGCGACCGGATAGCACGACCGGAACCCGGCGACGTGCACGTGCGATGCCTTGCGGATCAGCTTCGCGGCGTCGGCGAGCGCGTGCTCGTTCTGCGCGGCGGTCGCGGCGAGATTGTGTTGCTGCGCGGCGAGCAGGTCGTGCGCGAGCGACGCCTTCGCGTCCGGCCGCACCAGCGAACGCGCCCGCTGCGTGAGCGGCTCGGGACGCGTGCGCACGCGCGCGACGCACAGGTCGCGCAGTTCGTTCCAGCCGGGGAAACCGAATTGCTGCGCAAGCCGAACGAGCGACGCGGGCTGAACCTGCGCGCGCTGTGCGACCTTGCGCATCGACGAGGTGGCGACCTCGTCGGGATGATCGAGCAGAAATGCAGCGCCCGCCTGGAATTGCGGGCTCAGTTCGGAAAATTGCGTCCGGATCCGGGACGCGAGTTCATCGAAATTGGCAGCCATCTTGGTGGGAACGGGAACCGGTCGCTCATGGTATCACCGGCCCCGTCCGCACCGGTGCACCGGTCAGCGCAGGACTTCGACGTGATCGGCGTCGACCTTCACGCGCCCCGACCATTTGCGCTCGAATTCGCCGGTCACCTTCACTTCGTTCTTGTCGCTGACGGGCTGCCCCGCCGCCCACAGCTTGTGGTCGATTTCGACGCGAATCGAGCCGGTCGCATCGGCGAACTCGTAATCCTCGCCGCCGACGTGCTTGACGATGCGCCCCTGCAACTGCACGTGCTGATCGTCCTTGCCGTTCGCAAGGAGCTCCTTCACGGTGGTGGTCGTCAGCGCGGACGGCCCGGTGTACTGCGCATGGACGGCCGCAGGCAGCACCGCGAGCGCGATCGTCAGGATTCTGGCCAGGTGTTTCATGATCGTGTTCCTCTTCTTCGATTGGGCGCCGCGCCCCGTTGAACGCGACGGACCAAGATTACGGACCGTAAGATTAAGCAAACCTGAAGGACGCGCCGAGGCGACACGAAGCCGCATGGGACAAGTCCGAAAGTACGGCAAGGCCGCGATCTTTAAGCTCCGCCTAAGCCACGTGCGCATATCATGGGAACCCCGGGCGCCCGCCCCCATGAAGAGACATGAATCCATGCGCGTACTGCTCGTCGAGGACGATCCGCTGATCGGCAGCGGGCTCGAACAGGGCCTCAAACAGGAAGGCTTCGCGGTCGACTGGGTGAAGGACGGCGACGCCGCGTCGCTCGCGCTGCGCTCGACCGGCTACGGCCTGCTGCTGCTCGACCTGGGCTTGCCGAACCGCGACGGCCTGTCGGTGCTCGCGTCGCTGCGCCGCCGCGACGAAACGCTGCCCGCGATCATCATCACCGCGCGCGACGGCGTGTCGGAGCGCATCGCGGGCCTCGACAGCGGCGCCGACGACTACCTCGTGAAGCCGTTCGTGCTGGAAGAACTGCTCGCCCGTATCCGCGCGGTCAATCGCCGTCATGCGGGGCGTGCGCAGACCACGCTCGCGATCGGCCCGCTGCGGCTCGATCCGGTCAAGCACCTGGTCTGGCTCAACGACGACGAAGTCACGCTGTCGCCGAAGGAATTCGTGCTGCTGCACGAGCTGATGCGCGACCCCGGCGCGGTGATCTCGCGCGAACAGTTCGAGGAACGGCTGTACAGCTGGGGCGAGGAAATCGAAAGCAACGCGGTGCAGGTTCATATCCACAACCTGCGCAAGAAACTCGGCCACGACATGATCCGCACGGTGCGCGGCGTCGGCTACCGGATCGGTGACGGCGCATGACGGGCCTGCAACACGCGGTCGCGCGCTGGCGCAGCGCGTCGCTGCGGCGGCGCCTGCTGACGTGGCTGCTGCCCGCCGCATGCGTGATCGGATTGGTCGCGAGCGCAGGCACCTACTGGGGCGCGCTGCGCGAGCTCGACGACCTGCTCGACGACCAGATGCGCAGCATGTCGAAGCAGATCGTCGTCGGGCCGAACGGCGAGCTGTCGTTCCGCAACCATGGCGACGGCAAGCACGGCTTCGAGGCGAGCGACCCCGATGCCGTGCTGCTGCAGGTCTGGCGCAACGGCACGCTGGTGTATTCGACCGATCGCGAATCGTCGCTGCCGCCGCCCGTCCAGACCGGCACCGCGACCGTCGACGTCGGCGGCCAGCCGTGGCGGACCTACGTGACGCAGCGCGGCGGCACGACGATCCGCGTCGCGCAGGCGCGCCATGCACGCTGGGAAGCGATCGCGGGCATCGCGGTGCACCTGCTGTGGCCGGTGTTCTCGATGCTGCCCGTGCTCGCGATCGGGCTGTGGTTCGGCATCGGCGCCGGGCTGCGGCCGCTGCGCACGATCGCATCCGGCCTGAAGCGCAGGAATGCCAACAATCTCGAGCCGGTCGACGTCGCGTCGATGCCGAACGAAGTGCGCCCGCTCGCCGAAGCGATCAACGATCTGCTCGCGCGGCTCGATCGTTCGTTCACGCTGCAGCGTCACTTCATCGCCGATGCCGCGCACGAGCTGCGCACGCCGATCATGGGGCTGTCGATCCAGTCGCAATTGCTGCGGCGCGCGTCGACGGCCGACGAACGCGAGCAGATCCTCGCGCAGATCCACGCGGGCACGACGCGTCTCGGCCACCTCGCCGAGCAGCTTCTGACGCTCGCGCGACTCGAACCCGATGCGCAGGCGTCCGTGTCGGCGGCCGCGCCGGTCGATCTCGCCGCGCTGTGCCGCTCGGTGGTCGCCGACCGCACGCGCGTCGCGGACGCGCACCGGATCGACCTCGGCGCGATCGTGTCGTCGCCGGTGATGGCCGCCGGCAACGTCGACACGTTGCGCGTGCTGCTGAACAACCTCGTCGACAACGCGATCCGTTATGCGGGCGACGGTGCACGCGTGGATGTCTCCGCGCGCGTCGACGACACGACGCCCGTGCTCGAAGTCGCCGACGACGGCCCCGGCATCCCGGAAGCCGAACGCACCGATGTGTGGGAGCGCTTCTATCGCGGCGAAGGCGCGCAGGCCGCTACCTCTTCGGGAAGCGGGCTCGGCCTGTCGATCGTCAAGCGCATCGCAGAGCAGCATCGCGCGACGGTCGCGCTCGGCACGACGCACGGCGGACGCGGGCTGACCGTGACCGTGCGATTTCCGGCGCCGGCCTGACGGATACCCCGGGCGAGCGGCTTTTCCACAGATTGTGTTGGCAAGCTTGTGGACAACCGCCCGCTAACGATGGCAAGCCGTTGATCCGAAAGGATTTGGCGGTCGTGCGCAGCAAATGCGCCAACGCGCACCGAGCGAGCGCCCGCATCGACGCGGCATTGCGCTGCAATCCTTCCCGCCCCTGAGCCGACACTGACGCGCCACCGCGGTAACCGTCGACGTTAATTGACAACCAGTTGTCCATCACGTAAACTGGTTGTCAATTCATCACACCTCGCTGATATGACGAAACCCGCCAAACTGACGGCCGTCGCGTTGTCCGTCTTCCGGCTGAACGGCCTGTTGATCGAATGGGGCAACGCGTTTGCCGCGCCGCATGGCTTGACCAGCGCGCGCTGGCAAGTGCTGGGCGCCATCTCGATGGCGCCGGACGCCCCGAACATCCCGCAGATCGCCGATGCGATGGGCATCACGCGGCAGGCCGTCCTGAAGCAGATCAACGTGTTGACCGAAGAAGGACTGGTGCAGTCGCTGCCCAACCCGCTGCACAAACGATCGCCGTTGTATGCGCTGACGCCGCGCGGTGCCGCCGCGTATCAGGCCGTCGTCGAGCAATGGCAGCAGCATGTTCGCGACATCTCCGGCCAGTTCGGTTCAGCCGATCTGGATGCGGCGATTCGCGTGCTGTCGGCGATGTGCGCCGCGCATGCGCCGGACGCGCGAGCGTAATCGCACCATCGATCCATTACCTTCAGGAGCGCTCCATGGCACATTTCAAACCGATGGATCCGGCCTTTCCGATCCAGCAACAGCTCGGCATCGACGCGGCCCCCGTCGTGCTGGTCAACGTCTTCACGCTGGACCCGGCGGACGAAGCCGATTTCCTGGCCGTATGGCAAAACGACGCCGCGTTCATGAAGCAGCAGCCGGGATTCATTTCGACGCAGCTTCATCGCGCGCTCGGCGACAGTCCGACGTATTTGAACCACGCGGTCTGGGAATCGACGGAAGCGTTTCGCGCGGCCTTCACGCATCCGGAGTTCGTCGCGAAACTGTCGGCCTATCCGTCGTCCGCCGTCGCGAGCCCGCACTTGTTCCAGAAGGTCGCGGTGCCGGGCATTTGCACCGCATGAGCGAACGCGCGAACCGGCGCAGCGCGCGGTTTGCAGCCTCTGCCGCGCCGGCCTATCGCCACGCGGACTTCTCCACAGAAAATGTTGGCAAGCTTGTGGATATCCTGCGCACCGCGACGCTAAGCCCTTGATCCGACGGACTTTGGCACGCGTGATGCAGACGCGGCGCGCGCCGGGCCGTCATACGCGCCGCGTCGCCGCACTTCGCATCACGATGCCACGTCGACGGCGGGCGCTGCGCTGCCGAGCCACCACGCGAGCGTTGCGCCACTTACCCACAGATTTTGTTGGCAAGCTTGTGGATATCCTGAGCAAGCATCGCCTAACCCGTTGATCGGACAACGATTCATCCGTCGCGTCGCCGTTTCGGCAGCGCCCGTTCGGCTCGCCTGCGCGAACGAACGATCCGGCGCAACGGCGGCGCCTTGACGTGTGCCCTCGCAACGCGTCACGATCGCACGAGCCGCTCGCGGCCGCGCACTTCGCCGGCCTCAACCGACGGCTCGGCGGGCCAGCCGTTGCGCCCGCATCGGACCAAAACACATCATGCCGAGGAAGACCATGGAACACTTCACCGCAGGGCAGTTGCTCGTGTCGCTCGTGCTGGTCGCGATCGTCGTCTATCCGTATGTCCGCATCGTTCGGCGTACCGGACATTCGGGCTGGTGGATCCTGACGATGTTCGTCCCGGTCGTGAACTTCATCATGCTGTGGGTGTTCGCGTTCGCGCGCTGGCCCGCGGTCGACGATCGGCAGCGCTGAACATCGAGCGGGCGAAGCCGCCGGCTTGTCCACAGATTGTGTTGGCAAGCATGTGGATAGCCTGCGCATACCGCGATCAAGCGCTTGATCCGAAAGGCTTTGTCCGCGCCGCTTCGAATGCGGCACGCAGCACGCATCAGCCGACGAGCGGCACGCAAAGCGTCGCTCGCGCACCGTCACGCGACGCAAGTATCTTCTGTCGCGCGGCGTGCTTCGCTTGTCCACAGATTGTGTTGGCAAGCGTGTGGACAGCCTGCGCATACCGCGGCCAAGCGCTTGATCCGAAAGGCTTTGTCCGCGCTGCCTCGAACCGTGCATGCGGACCGGCCGCGCGCGATCGCGGCGCTTGTCCACAATTTGTGTTGGCAACGATGTGGATATCCTGAGCATGCGTGACCTAAGTCGTTGATCGCACAACGTTTCGACATGCCGATCACGACTGCGGCACGGCGCGCATCCATCGCTTCGGCCACCCATCGATGAACACGCGCCGCGCCGCAGGCTCACGCGAACGTCGCGACCGCGATCCGCGCGGCGGCCGCGATCACGTCGTCCTTCGCGTTCGCATCGGCGCGCGCCTGCGTGTAGTACACGGCGAGCACGATCGGCGCGCGCGACGGCGGCCAGATGACGCCCGCGTCGTTCGTCGTCCCGTAGTCGCCGGTGCCGGTCTTGTCGGCCACCTGCGATCCGGCCGGCACGCCCGCGCGAATCCGCTTGTCGCCGACCTTGTTGCCGCGCAGCCACGCGACGAGCTGCGCACGCTGCGCGGGCGGCAGCGCGTCGCCGAGCGTGAGCACGCGCATGCTCTCGGCCATCGCGGCCGGCGTCGTGGTGTCGCGCACGTCGCCCGGCAACGCGGTGTTCAGTTCGGTCTCCCAGCGATCGAGCCGGAACGCGTCGTCGCCGATCGAGCGCGCGTACGCGGTCACTGCCGACGGTCCGCCGATCAGTTTCATCGCGAGGTTCGCGGCCGAGTTGTCGCTGTACTGGATCGCCGCCTCGCACAATTGCGCGACGGTCATGCCGGTGCCGACGTGCTTGCCCGACACCGGCGAATAGTTGACGAGATCGGCCTGCCCATAGGTCACGCGCTGCTGCAGCAACCCGGGCCGCTCGACGCTCTGCGCGAGCACCGCCGCGCCGAGCATCGCCTTGAAGGTGCTGCAGAACGGGAAGCGCTCGTCCGCGCGATGCAGCGCGCGCCGGCCGCTCGCGGTGTCGATCGCGCACACGCCGAGACGGCCGCCCGCCGCACGTTCGAGCGCGGCAAACGACGTCGCGGACGACACGTGCTGCGCCGCGGCCGGCGGCGATGCGCACGCGGTGACGGTCAGGACGAGCGGCGCCGTCGCGGCGGCCAGCAACAGGGTTCGACGTTGCGATGAGTAAGTCATGTCGTGTCTCTCGTGGTGGAATGGATGCAAAGCGGCCGGCCGGCGAGACAGCACTATCGTGACTTTACGGTTGCCTGACAAGCAACGATAATTGAGCGCTGACAAAAGAATTTCTTATGAGCAAGCTCCGCCCTCATCTTCCGCTGAATGCATTGCGCGCGTTCGAATCGTCGGCACGCCACCTGAACTTCACGCGCGCCGGCCTCGAACTGAGCGTGACGCAGGCGGCCGTCAGCCAGCAGGTGCGCTCGCTCGAGGAGCGCCTCGGCTGCACGCTGTTCACGCGGCTGCCGCGCGGCCTCGGGCTCACCGACGAAGGGCGCGCGCTGCTGCCGGTATTGAGCGATGCATTCAGCCGGATCGAAACCGTGCTCAAGCAGTTCGAGGGCGGCCGCTTCCACGAGGTGCTGACGCTCGGTGCGGTAGGCACCTTTGCCATAGGCTGGCTAATGCCACGGCTGAAGCGCTTCGGCGACACGCACCCGTTCGTCGAGCTGCGGCTGCGGACCAACAACAACGTCGTCGATCTCGCGGCCGAGGGGCTCGATTTCGCGATCCGCTTCGGCGAAGGCAACTGGCCGGCGACGCGCAACGAGCGTCTGCTCGATGCGCCGCTCACCGCGTTGTGCGCGCCGGAGATCGCGCGGCGTCTCGCGCAGCCCGCCGATCTCGCGAACGAAACGCTGCTGCGCTCGTACCGCGCCGACGAATGGCTCGGCTGGTTCGACGCCGCGCGGCTCGAACCGTGGACCGTCAACGGGCCCGTGTTCGATTCGTCGCGGCTGATGGTCGAAGCCGCGATGCAGGGGGCAGGCGTCGCGCTCGCACCGGCGTGCATGTTCGTGCGCGAACTGCAGCTCGGCCAGCTCGCGCGGCCGCTCGACATCGACGTGCACGGCGGCGGCTACTGGCTCACGTCGCTGAAGTCGAAGCCGCTCACGTCCGCGATGACGCTGTTTCGCGACTGGATCGTCGCGGAAGCGGCCGACGCGCCCGCCGAGTGACGGGGCCGGCCTTGTCCACAGATTGTGTTGGCAAGGATGTGGATATCCTGGGTACCCGGGACCTAACTCGTTGATCGCGCACGAATTACCGGGCGAACGCACGCAGCGGGCAGCCGCTGTGCACGCGGCTGGCGGCGTCTGCTTCCGCGCCCGGAATACTCAACCGTCGAGAAGCAATCACATCAGACTTATCCACAGATTTTGTTGGCAAGCCTGTGGATATTCCACCAATGTGACGCGTAACATCCTGATACAAAAGGGGATTCAGTAGATCGGCGCCGGCAGGTCAACGATGCGGCACCGATTGACGGCGTCGCCGCATCCGGCGCACGGCCGCTTCGCGGCCGGTCGGTTCTCCACAGATTGTGTTGGCAAGCATGTGGATATCCTGCGCACCAGACTGCCAAGTCGTTGATCGCACGGGCTTTTGTGTGAATCGCGCAGAATCGGGCAGTGCCGGCGCGCCATCCGGCGACGCCGGCACCGCCGGTGCGTCAGTGCCGGTCGAGGCCGCCGCGCAGTTCGCGCGCCTTGTCGCGCAGCGCCTCGTAGCCCGAGCGCGCATGTTCGGGCAGGTCGGGATCGCCGATCAGCGCGCCGAGCGTTTCGATCAGGCTGAACAGGATGCCCTTCGCCGCGCCAACCGCGATGCTCTGCGATTCGATCGACTTGTGCAGGTGGTCGACCGCCGCTTCGAGATTCTCGAGCTTGTGCTCGCCGTCGTCGGGCCGGTTGTCGGTCGTCATCGTAGGTGCCTCCGCCATCGTTCGAGGGGTCATGTCACGATTCTATGCCGCTGCGCGCGGACGTGGCGCGACATCGCGCAAGCTCCGCGAGAGCCGCATGCCGCATGCGTCACAACATCGCGACGACCTTCACGCGCCCCGGCTGCTCCGCCGCCGCGATCACCTGGCCGTCGACGCGCCGGAACGTCAGCGTGACGGTATCGTCGCCGACTCGCAGGTCCTCGATGCGCAGCCAGTCGACACCCTCCGGCAATGCCGGGCGCTCGACGCGCACCTCGTGGTACGCCGCGTCGATACTCACGCCGAGACACGCCTGCAGCATCATGAACGGCGCACCGGCCGCCCATGCCTGCGGCAGGCACGCGACCGGATAAGCGGTGGGCGGCTCGCCGCGTCGGCGCGGGAACCCGCAGAACAGCTCCGGCAGCCGCATCTCGAAGCTGACCGCGGCCTCGAACAATGCGCGCAGCAGATTCACGGCGGCCGTCTTGTCGCCGTAGCGCGCGAGCCCGCGCGCAATCAGCGCATTGTCGTGCGGCCACACCGAGCCGTTGTGATACGCCATCGGGTTGAAGCGCGGCTGGCCGGCCGCGAGCGTGCGGACACCCCAGCCGGTCTGGAACAGCGTCGAGCCGAGCACGCCGGCGACCGCCGCGCCGCGCTGCGGGTCGGGCAGCCCGAAGGCGAGCAGATGCCCCGCGTTCGACGCCAGCACGCGGCACAGGTCGCCGTGACCGTCGAGCGCGATCCCGTAGAACTGCCCGTCCGGCATCCAGAACAGCGCTTCGACCTGGTCGCGCAGCGTCCTCGCGCGCAGCGCATAGCGGGCCGCATCGGCCGGATGGCCGCGCCGCTGCGAGCACATCGCCATCGCCTCGAACGCCGCGCACGCATACGCCTGCACTTCGACGAGCGCGATCGGCCCGTCGGGGAAAGTTCCGTCCGCATGGAACACCGAGTCGTGGCTGTCCTTCCAGCCCTGGTTCGCGAGGCCGCGCTCCGACGTGCGCTGATAATCCAGCAGTCCGTACGGATTGCGGTCGCACTTGTCGGCCACCCATTGCGCGGCGCGCTCGAGCGCGGGCCACAGCTCGTCGATCAGCGCATCGTCGCCGGTGTGTTCGACGTACGCGCCGGCCAGCACGATGAACAGCGGGGTCGTGTCGACGCCGCCGTAATACAGCGCGAACGGCACCTCGCCCGTCGCGGCCATCTCGCTGCGGCGAAACTCGTGCATGATCTTGCCGGGCTCCGCATCGCGGAACGCGGACGTCTCGCGCGCCTGGTGCGCCGCGAGAAAGCGCAGCACGCCGCGCGCGAGCGCCGGTTGCAGCCACAGCATCTGCAGCGACGTGACGATCGCGTCGCGGCCGAACGGGGTCGAGAACCACGGGATGCCCGCATACGGATACGGGCCGGTGTCGAGTTGCGTCGTCAGCAGGCCGAGGTCCGCGAGCGAGCGGTCGAGCCACGCGTCGAACAGCGGATTGCCGGTCTTCACGCGCGCCATCGACTCGCGCCGCGAACGCATCTCGCGATGCACGCCGACGAGCGCGGTGCGCAGCGCGACGCGGCCGCACCCCGGCGCCTGGCCGTCGTGCGCCGCGCCGAGCGTCGCATCGACCGTCAGGTAGATCGACACGCAGGCCTGCGCGGCGATCGTCAGCGTGTAGTCGGCGCGATCGACCGACAGCGCGTCGGGCGCCGGCGAGAAATACACCGTCACGTTGCGCTCGACCTTGTCGAGGCCGTCGTAGCGCAGCCGCACCGCGCCCGCGTCGACGCGCGGCGCAACGACCGTGCCGCGCTTTGGCCGCTGCGTGCCGCGCACTTCGAACATGTCCTTGAAATCCGCCGCGAACGACAGCGACAGCGGCACTTCGGCCTCGCTCGCGCCGTAGTTCGTCAGCGTCAGCGCTTCGTAAAGCACGTCGCCCGCGAGTACGCGCATCCGTTCGATGTGGATCACGCCCTCGGGCGTCTCGTGGCCGCCGAGCGGCGGCAGCGGGCGGTTCGTCAGGTGCGCGGTGAACGACGCGTTGTCGGCGCTCGTCGCGCCCGACAGCAGCGACGGCGCGCGGCCGCCGAAGGTCAGGCGCCAGGTCGACAGCACGCGCATGTCGTCGACGAACAGGCCGTCGTCATGGCCGGCGATGTCGCCGAGCGCGTCGCTGACGACGAACGCGTCGCCGGACTTCAGCACGTACTGGTTGTTGCGCGCGAGCGCCTGCGGATTGGCTTCGGGGGCGATGAACGCGGGCCCCGGCACTCGAGCGGGGGGAACAGGCGCGACTTGCGGCGCCTGCGTCGTGGTGGCTTCGGCGTGATTCGGCATCGATCCTCCTGTGTCGAGGCGCAACGCGCGGCGCGCGTCGCGTGTTTCGCACAGGATAGGCCAGAACGGGGGGCGTGCGCAGCGATGAAGCGACGCGTCGCGATGCCTCGCGACGGGGCGGCGTCGCGGGGCGTCGCTTGCGCGCGTGTGGCGCGCGGATCAGCCGGTCAGAACTTCCACAGGACGTTGCCGAGCACCGCGTTGTCGCGCACGCCGCTGCCGTACTGGCCGCTGAACGTGAGACCGAGCGTCAGGCGTTTCGTGACGTTCGCGTCGATGCCTGCTTCGAGCACCGCGCTATCGCGAGCAATCGGCACGCCCGATACCTGGAACGACGTGCCGCCGTTCGCGAACGTGAACGCCGACGACGGCCGCACGTTGCCGAACGCATGCCGCCAGCCGACCGTCCCGCGCGCGGTGAACGTGCCGCTCGCGATCGCGCCGAGCTGCGATGCGGCGCGCAGCCCGAGTGTCGAGAAGCCGACGTGGGTCGTCTGCCCGCCGGCTCGCAGCGCGGCCGCGCCGCCGCTTTCCGTATAGCCGTCGGTATGCAGGTTCACATACGCGAGACCCGCGAACGGTTCGAGCGCGACCGGCCCGACCGGCACCGCATAGCCGACTTCGCCGAACACCTGCGCGGAATTCGCGTTGTAGCCGGCCGAATCGTGATCGGAGAAGCCGGCGAAGCCCGGATAGCGGTCGCTGTTGATCCGGTACCACGTGTACGACGCGCCGCCGCGCACGCCGAGCGCACCGTACTGCGCGCCGCCGTACAGCGACAGGTAGTAGCTGTTGACCGCCGCCGACGCGCTCCGGTCGTTGTCGAGCGAGCTGTGCGTGACGCCCGCCGCCAGACCGGCACGCCAGTTGTCGTTGAACGCCATGTCGGCGCCGGCGATGAAGCCCGTCATGCTGCGGTTGATCGTCGATGCATTGCCGTCGCCGCCAAGCCGGCTACGGCCGCCGAACGCCTGTCCCCATACCACCGGCTGGTAAGGCGTGCCGCCGTAGCAGCCCTCGCGCGAACCGATGCGGCGTTCCGGCGGCAGCGCGCGATCGGTCGCGCCGGCCGTGTTGTCGCCGCACAGCGCAGCGCCGCCCGACGACAGCGCGGCAAGCGGCCCCGATCCGGGCGCGAGGCCCTGGCGCACGCGATCGGTCACCGCATCGCGCACGTAGCGGCTGTCGAGCAGCAGCATGCTCTTCAGGCTCGCGTGCAGTTCGCCGTCGAGCAGCCCGTAGGCGCGGCGAGCGGTGGCTGCATCGGTCGTCAGCACGGCGTCATACAGCGGATTGCCCGCGCCGAGCGCACCGATCGCGGTCGCGACCGCGCGCTGGTTCGGCGTCGTCGCGACATCGGGCAGCGACGTGCCGTTTGCGACCAGTTGCAGATACACGTGGTTCGGATCGTAGCTGAGGGTCGGCATCAGGAACGCGTAGTTCGACGTCACCTGGCTGAACGTGCCCTGCACACCGGCCGATGCGCTGAGGATCGTGTACGTCGTGGTCGGCTGGTAGCCGGCCTGGTTCGCGAGCACCTGCACGGTGCCGCCGTTCAGCGTGACCGTCCCGCCCGCCACGATGCTGCCGCTCTGCTGCGGCGTGACCGCGACCTGCAGCGTCGAACCCGGCTGGAACGTGACGTTGCCGGTCACGTTCAGCGGCGCGCCCGGCTGCGACGCCGCGGCGAACGCACCGCCCTGGACGACGAGGCCGCCGACGGTGCCGGTGCCCGTCAGCGTCGCGCCGTTCTGCACGGTCACGGCCGACTGGCCGAGCGATCCGTCGACCGCGAGCGTGCCCGCGGCGACGGTAGTCGGGCCGCTCAGCGCATTGATGCCGGTCACCGTCAGTTGTCCGCTGCCCGCCTGTGTCAGCGAGCCGGTGCCCGACAACACGTTCGCCAGCGTCACGTTGGCGGACTGGTCGAAGATCAGCGCACCGTTGTCGACGATGTTGCCGACCACGCTGCCCGACGTGCCGCCGTTGCCAAGCTGCAGCGTGCCGCCCGACGCAATCGTGGTGCCGCCCGTGTACGTATTGCTACCGGTCAGCGTCTGCGTGCCTGTGCCCGCGACGGTCAGGCCGCCGGTGCCGCCGATGACGCCGCCGAACGTGCCGCTGGCGGTGCCGCCCAGCGTCAGCGCGTTGGCGCCGAGGCTCACGGTGCTGCCCGTCACGCCCGACAGCGCACCGAGCGTCTGCGCGCCCGACGCGCCGCTCAGGTCGAGCGTCGCGCCGGTGCCGGCGAGATTCACCGTGCCGGTCGATGCGAGGCTGCCGCCGGCGCCCAGCGCGAGCGTGCCGGCATTGATCGTCGTGCCGCCGGTATAGGTGTTCGCCGCCGTCAGCGTGGTCGTCGCCGCGCCGTCCTTCACGAGCGCACCCGCACCGGAAATCGCGCCGCTCAGCGCGAGCGCATTGCTGCCGCCGAGCGTGAGGGCCGCGCCCGTGCCGAGATCGATCGCGTTCGCGACCGACAGGCTCGCGTTGGTATCGAGCGTCGCCGCGCCGCCGACCGCCAGTGCGCCGGTGCCCAGTGCCGCGGCATTGCCGAGGACCAGTCCGCCACTGTTGAGGGTCGTACCGCCCGAATAGGTGCTCGCGCCGTTCAGCGTCTGCGTGCCGGTGCCCGCGAGCGTCAGGCCGCCGGTCCCGTTGATCGCGCCGCTGAACGTGCCGCTGGCGGCGCCGCCGAGCGTCAGCGCATTGGCGCCGAGGTTCACGTTCGTGCCGGCCGCCCCGGCCAGCGCGCCGATCGTCTGCGCGCCCGTCGCACCGCTCAGGTCGAGCGTTGCGCCGGCATTCGCGAGATTCATCGTGCCGGTCGCGGCGAGGCTGCCGCCCGCACCGATCGCCAGCGTGCCAGCATTGATCGTCGTGCCGCCGGTGTACGTGTTCGCGCCGGTCAGCGTCGCGGTCGCCGCGCCGTCCTTCACGAGCGCACCCGCGCCGGAGATCGCGCCGCCGAGGCCTAGCGCGTTGCTGCCGCCGAGCGTGAGCGTCGCGCCCGCGCCGAGATCGACCGCATTGGCGACCGACAGCGCCGTATTCGTATCGAGCGTGGCCGCGCCCCCGATGGTCAGTGCGCCGGTGCCCAGTGCCGCGGCATTGCCGAGCACCAGCGTGCCGCTGTTGAGATTCGTGCCGCCGGAATAGGTGCTCGGGCCGTTCAGCGTCTGCGTACCGGTACCCGCCAGTGTCAGGCTGCCGGTGCCGCCGATCGCACCGCTGAACGTGCCGCTGGCGGTTCCGCCGAGCGTCAGCGCATTGGCGCCCAGGTTCACGTACGTGCCGGTCGCGCCGTCCAGCGCGCCGATCGACTGCGCGCCCGCCGCGCCGCCCAGGTCGAGCGTTGCACCGGCATTCGCGAGATTCACGGCGCCGGTTGCGGCAAGGCTGCCGCCCGCGCCGATAGCCAGCGTACCCGCGTTGATCGTCGTGCCGCCGCTGTACGTGTTCGCGCCGGTCAGCGTCACGGTCGCCGCGCCGTTCTTCACCAGCGCGCCCGCGCCCGAGATCGCGCCGCCGAGCCCGAGCGCATTGCTGCCGCCGAGCGTGAGCGCCGTGCCCGCGCCGAGATCGATCGCGTTGCCGATCGTCAGGTTCGTGTTCGCATCGAGCGTCGCCGCGCCCGCGACGGTCAACGCACCCGTTCCGAGCGCCGACGCGTTGCCGAGCACGAGGCTGCCGGCGTTCAGCGTCGTGCCGCCCGCGAAATTGTTCGCGCCGTTCAACGTCAGCGCCGCCGCGCCGTCCTTCACGAGCCCGCCGCCGCCGGAGACCGTGCCGCCCAGCCCGAGATCCGCGCTGCCGCCGATCGTGAGCGTCGTGCCGGTGGCGATGTCGACGGCGTTCGCGAGCGACACGTTCGTGGTCGCGTCGAGCGTCGACGAGCCGTTGACGTTGACCGCGCCGAGGCCGAGCGATGCGTTGCTGCCGACGACGAGATTGCCGCCGTTCAGGTTCGTGCCGCCGGTGTACACGTTCGTGCCCGTCAGCGATTGCGTGCCGCTGCCCGACAGCGTCAGGCTGCCCGTTCCGCCGATCGTGCCGGCATAGGTGGCATTGCCGCTGCCGCCGAGCGTCAGCGAATTGGCGCCGAGGTTCACGTTCGTGCCCGCCGCGCCGGCCAGCGAGCCGATCGTCCGCGCGCCCGACGCGCCGCTCAGGTCGAACGTCGCCCCCACGCCGCTCAGGTTGACCGTGCCCGTCGCCGACAGGCTGCCCGCACCGCTCAGTGCGAGCGTGCCGCTGTTGATCGTCGTGTCGCCCGTGTAGGTGTTCGCGCCACTCAGCGTCGTGGTCGCCGCGCCGTTCTTCACGAGGCCGCCGGCGCCGGTGATCGCACCGGTCAGCCCGAGATCGTTGCTGCCGCCGATGGTCAGCGTCGTGCCGGTGGCGAGATTGACCGTATTGGCGAGCGTCACGTTCGTGCTCGTGTCGAGCGACGCCGCCGCATTGACGTTCAGCATGCCCGTGCCGAGCGCCGAATTGTTGCCGATCACGAGCCCGCCGCCATTCAGGTTCGTGCCGCCCGTGTAGCTGTTCGCGCCCGACAGCGTCAGCGTGCCGCCGTCGTTCTTCGTCAGCGTGCCGCCGCCCGTCACCGTGCCCGACAGCGTGAGCCCGGTTGCGCCCTGCACCGTCAGCCCGCCCGCACCGAGCGACACATTGCTCGAAACGTCGAGTCCGGCCGTGCCCGCCTGCAGCGCGCCGCCGTTGCCGGTAATGGTGCCCGTGCCGAGCGACGCGTTGTCGTTGATGATCGCGACACCGCCGGACAGCGTCGCGTCCTGCGCGGTCGATGCTCCGTTGATCGTCCAGTTGCCGCTCGTGACGTCGAGATGATTGAAGTTGATGTAGTTGTTGACCGCGATCGTGCCGTTCGCGGCGGCCCCCTGCTGCAGGTTCAGCGTGTTGTTGCCGCCCGCGCCGCCGTCGACGATGCCGGTCGCCGCGACGCCGAGCGTGATCGGCCCGACCGTGATGTTGAACGCGCCGCCGGTGCCGCCCGCCGTGTTGACCGACGAGCCCGTCATCGCATTGAACGTGTTGGTGCTGTTCGCGCCCATCGACACGCTGCCGTTGATCACGCCCGAGTTGGTAAACGTATTGCCCTGTCCCGGCGTGCCATTCGAGCCGAACGATACGCGCCCGGTAATCGTCCCGCTGTTCGACATGTTCACCTGGCCGCCGCCGTATGCGGCCACCACCGGCGCATCGGCGCCGGTGAGCGTCGCACCGACCAGCGCAGCGGAGCCGATCGACCCGGTGTTGGAAATGTTGGACACGCCGCCCGTGCCGTTCTGGACCGACAGCGCCATGCCGGTCACGCCGCTGATCGCGACGCCGGTCGAGCCGTTCATCGTGCCGTTGTTGGTGACGGTCGTGGTGCTCGCCGTCGCGTTGCCGACCACTGCGCCGCTCGACAGGACGCCGAGGCCCGAGCCAAGCGCCGAAGGGTCGATCGTGCCGTTGTTGGTCAGCGTGACGCCGCTGCCGGTCAGCGACATCGCGGTGCCGCCGACGCCGAGCAGCACGCCCACGCTCGAGCCCGGATTGACGGTGACGTTCAGGTTGTTCGCACTGTTCGAATAGCTCGGCGCCAGCGGATTCGCTACGCCCGAACAGGTGACCGTCGTGCCGGCGGTGCTGCAGGTCGCATAGGCCGGAACGATGCCGGCGCCGGACAACGCGAGGAAAATACCGGTCGGCAACAGGAGTTTCGGAAACGGCTCTCCGCTCTTCTTCGAATTCGGATACGCAATGTTCATGCTTCCCCCCCCCTCGTCATCGGCATGGCCGCTGAATCGGACGGCGACAGCAGAAAATCAAGGGCAAAAACATGCCCTCCGGCGGTCGCGGCACGACGTCGGTTTATTCGTGGATGAACTGCGGTTAATCGATTCTCGTTTGCGAACGCAAAACTAGCCGAATGACATGATGGTGGCCCCTTGTTTTCCGCAGTGATTTTCTGGTTGATTCGAATATCGCGCTGCTTTTTTGTGAGACAAGGCTATATCAAAAAAACCGGGTTTTCCAGTTGATGTTTGGCTATGGGGCAAAAATCGCGAGACGTGTATTTTTTACATGCATTCGGCGAGCCCGCCACCGCAGGCTCGATGCGGCGACGGCAATTTCGCGTGGTATCGACCGAATTGATGACGCCGTACAGCGGGCACAAGCGCCAAATGTCGCGGCCGGTTCTTGTGAGGCGATATAGACGGGACGGTAACAACGGTGGGATGGATAATATCGATCCGCTTTGACCACGGCACACTGTTAGTAAAATTTTTGCGTGCCGACAAATCACGTCGAATGGGCGTGCGGAGGCCCAAACGCGGGATGATGTTAATCGCGCGGCGATTACGGTACCGATTCCATTAATCGGATACCGCGCGATTCGACGCGAAACAGCGAACGGTTCCGCAACGGGAAACGGCTGTCAGGAAGAAAATCCGAAACCGTCCGCTGCAAATGCTGCACCGCGTTACGAAAACAGGCTCATCAGATAGAGCATCGGCCGGAACGATATCGGCTGCGCATCGGGATTCAGCCACAGACGCACCGCATAAATCCCCAACGCCGGCACTTCCCGCCAGCTCGAATAGATATCGCGCAACTGGAAGCGGCGCGGATACGCGGCAAAGATGTTCGCCGGCTCGATGCCGACGCGCTCGAACGCGAGGCGCGCCCGCGCGAGGTGGTAATACTGGCTGACGATCAGCACGCGCGACATCCGGTGCGCCTGCATGTAAGCGCGCGTGTGCTGCGCGGTCGCGAGCGTGTTGTCGCCCTGGTCGTCGACGGCGATCCGCTCGGCCGGCACCCCGCGCGCGACCAGATAGTCGCGCATCGCGGTTGCCTCGTTCAGCCCGGGGCCGTCGATCGCACCGCTGACGAGGAACGCCGGACACTGCCCGGCCCGATGGCAGCGCACGGCGACGTCGAGCCGCGCGGCAAGCACGGGTTTCGGCGCGCCGTTTTCATCCAGCGCATTGCCGAAGATCACCGCGACATCGACGGGTTCACTCCGCATCCGCATCCCGCAACCGGCGATCGCGACGGCCGCAGCGATCCACAAAAGGGCGATAACCGCCAGCGCGCGGCCGATCCGCGCCGCACCGCGGCGCTTGAGACGTTGGTTCAATGTTGTTCAACTCCTGGAAGAAGTACGCCATCTGCCATCTGCATGGACGGTCATGCTGGCATCGTGTACCGGGCGTGTCCAGGTGTCGGCCGCACCACGCGGCGCAGGCCGGTCGCGGTCAGGCGTGCCGACGTTCGCGGCAGCGGATGGCCGGCATTTGAAAGACCTTCAACGAAGGTCGCGCGGCATGCTCGCCCACCGTCAATCCGCCGAACACATCGCGAGCCGCCCCATCGCCTCGCCGGCGCCGCGCACCGCGCAGGTGGCCGGCTCGTCGGCGATGCGCGCGATCAACCCGGTTTCGTCGCGCAGCAGCCGTTCGAGGTCCGCGAGCAGCGCGCCGCCGCCCGTCAGCACCACGCCGCGATGGGCGATGTCGGTCACGAGTTCCGCCGGCGCGTTTTCCAGCACGGACTTCACCGCGCCGATCACCTGCTTCAGCGGCGCGGCGAGCGCGTCCGCGACGTCGTGGTTCGACAGTTCGATCGAGCGCGGCAGGCCGTCGCCGACGCCGCGCCCGATCGCGCGCGTCGACGTGCGCGGCACGGCGCTGGTGGCCGAGCCGATCGTCTTCTTCACGCGTTCGGCCGTCTGTTCGCCGAGCAGCACGCCGTACAGGTTGCGCACGTGATTGACGATGGCCGCGTCGAACTGGTTGCCGCCGACGCGGATCGCCTCCCGGTACACGATGCCGCCGAGCGCGATCACCGCCACTTCCGTCGTCCCGCCGCCGATATCGATCACCATCGAGCCGACCGGCTCGGTCACCGGCAGGCCCGCGCCGAGCCCGGCGGCCAGCGCCTCCTCGATCAGTTCGACGTCCGATACACCGGCCGCGAACGCGGCGTCGCGGAGCGCGCGGCGCTCGACCGCCGTCGCGTCCGACGGCACGCACAGCGTGACCTCGACGCGGCGGCTGAAGCGCGAGCGCGTGCGCGACATGTCGATGAAGCGGCGGATCATCTGCTCGGCAGCGTGCGCATCGGCGATCACGCCGTGCCGCATCGGCCGCACGGCCTCGAGATGCCCCGGTTCGCGGCCGAGCAGCGCCTTCGCGCGTTCGCCGACCGCCTCGAGCGTCGGCCGCGCATCGGACGCGCCGGCCTTGCGGAAGCAGACGACCGACGGCTCGTTCAGCACCACGCCACGCTCGTGCGTGTAAATCTGTGTACTCGCCGTCCCGGGATCGATTGCAACGGGTTGCGCAAACAACTTTCCGAACAGCGGTGTCGACATATCAAGCCTTTTTTGACAAACGAGCCGAAACGGCCAGGCCGCATCCCCGAGGCGCGCCTTCGCCGCCCCATCAAGGGCTTAGCGGCAAATCGTTCCGATACTTTAGGCAATTCTGATGATTTTTTCGCGACGAAATTGCCGAAAACCCGTTTTCGCCGGTACGCAGCCCCGCATCGGCCGCTCGCGTTGCGCTTGTAAAACACGGTAATCTCTCGGTCTTGCCTGCTCCCGGCAGGCGTCCGATGCCCGATCACGCCAGGTATTCCACCATGACAGCGCCCGCTTCTCTCCGCTGGCTCGGGGTGCGCCAGCTCGGCGCAACGCTCGTTGCGCTCTGGTGCTGCACCGTCGCCGCGCAGCCCTTGCCGGCCGCCGACACCGCCACCCGCACCGCGACGGCAGCCGTTGCCGCCGCGACGGCTGCGACCGCCGCCGACACTGCGCCCGCCCCGGCTGCCGCCGTGCCCGCGTCCGCCGCACCGACGTGCATCGCCGACGGCGGCCCGTCGGGCCGGCCGTCGATCGGCCTCGTGCTGTCGGGCGGCGGCGCCCGCGGATACGCCCATCTCGGTGTGCTGAAGGTGCTCGAGGAGAACCGCATCCCGATCGACTGCATCGCGGGCACGAGCATGGGCGCCGTGGTCGGCGGCCTGTACGCGAGCGGGATGGCCGCCGACGAGATGCAAAAGCGGCTGTCCGAAGTGAACCTGGCCGACATCGCGTTCGACGTGACCGACCGCGCGGACCTGCCGCAAAGCAGCCGCGAGGACGAGCGCTCGTATATCAACGGCCTGACGCTCGGCTTCGGCAAGAAAGGCGTGAAGGCGCCGGTCGGGCTCGTGCAGGGCAACCGGCTGCAGGCGCTGCTCGCGAACTGGACGGCCGCCGTGCCGACCAACCAGCCGTTCGACCAGCTGCCGATCCCGTATCGCGCAGTCGCGACCGACCTGCAGACCGGCCAGATGGTCGTGCTGGACCACGGCTCGCTGCCGCTCGCGATCCGCGCGAGCATGGCGATGCCCGGCCTGTTCGCGCCGGCCGAGATCAACGGCCGCGCGCTCGTCGACGGCGGGCTCGTCAGCAACCTGCCCGTCGACACCGCCCGGCAGATGGGCGCGAAGGTCGTGATCGCCGTCGACATCGGCTCGCCGCTGCGTCCGCTCGACGCGCTCGCGTCGCCGGCCGACGTGATGCAGCAGATGGTCGGCATCCTGATCCGCCAGAACGTGACGTCGCAGCGCAAGCAGCTCGCCGCGCAGGACGTGCTGCTCACGCCCGACCTCGGCTCGCTCGCGTTCACCGATTTCCAGAATGCGAAGCAGGCAATCGCCGCCGGCGCGGCCGCCGCGACCGCGGCGCTGCCGCGCCTTCGGCACTTCGCGCTGACGCCGGAACAGTACGCGGCCTACCGGTCCGCGCATGCGCAGCCGCTGCCGCCGCCGATCCGCATCACGCGGATCGAGATCAAGACGACCGGCGGCGTGCCGAAGCGCGTCGTCCACAACGCGCTGCACGTGAAGCCCGGCGACATCTACGATCCGGCGACCGTCAGCCAGGATCTGCTCGCACTGACGACCGGCGGCAATTTCGAAAGCGTGACGCAGCAGATCGTCAGCCACGGCGACGACAACGTGCTCGAGATCGACGCGCGGGAAAAATACTGGGGGCCGAATTTCCTGCTGTTCGGCGTCGGGATGTCGAGCAGCTCGACCGACGAAGGCGGTTTCCGCCTGCACGTCGGCTACCGGCGGCCGTGGCTGACCGAGTCGGGGCTCGAGTTCCGCGCGGATACGACGATCGGCAGCGACCTGCAGTCGGCGCGCGTCGAATTGCGTCAGCCCTTCGCGTCGATTTACGGTTTCTACATCGCGCCGTACGCCGAATATCAGCGCCGCTACGCGAACCTGTACGACAACAGCGGCGACGTGAAGCTGAACCAGTACCTGATGCAGACGGCGCGCGCGGGGCTCGACTTCGGCTTGCCGATCGGGCGCCTCGGCGACTTCCGGATCGGCATCGGCTACGCGACCGGGCACGGCTCGCCGAACTACAACCTGCCGTTCTCGTCCGACGACGGCAGCAGCTCGACGCTGCTGTGGCCGAGCTTCACGTCGCAGGCGCTGACGGCGCGTGCGCGGCTCGTCATCGACCAGCTCGACGATCCGATGTTCCCGCGGCGCGGCTACTACACCGAGTTCCGCGTCGAACGCTCGCTGCTGTCGCACAACAGCCAGTCGGCGCAGCAATTCGACGAGGCGATCTCCAATACGCCGTTTACCGACATCTACGGCAAGGCGATGATCGCGCAGCAGTTCGGCCGGCACAGCATCAGCGCGACGATCGAAGGCGGCAAGAGCATCGGCGGCACCAACCTGATCAACGCGTTCAACTTCACGCTCGGCGGCTTCCAGCACCTGGCCGCGTATGCGGCCGACCAGCTGAACGGCAACGAACTCGCGTACGGCAACGTCACGTACATGAACCAGCTGATGACGTTCAACGCGTCGCCGGTCAAGGCGCTGTCGATCGGCGCCAGCGCCGAAGTCGGCAACGTGTGGTCGAGCGGCGAGAAGATCGGCGGCGGCACGCTCAAGCAGAGCTATACGTTCTTCACGAGCCTGTCGACCGCGTTCGGGCCGGTGTACATGGGTGTCGCGCTCGCGCCGGGCGGACGGCGCAACATCTATCTGCAGCTGGGCCGCACGTACTGACGGCACTCAGATCGGCCAGCTGATCTCGAAGCGCGCGCCGCCGAGTTCGACCGGGTCGACGACCGCGATCCGGCCGTTGTGCGCGTGCAGCACCTGGCGCGTGATCGCGAGGCCGAGCCCGTAGCCGCCGGTGCGGCGGTCGAGGCGCACGAATGCGTCGAAGATCCGTTCGCGTTCGCTCTCCGGCACGCCGGGGCCGTCGTCCTCGACGAAGATCGCGATGTTGCCGTGCTCGATCGCGATCCCGACGACGATCTGCGACGCCGCATATTTGCTCGCATTGCGCAGCAGGTTGCGCATCGCGTACGACATCAGCCGCCGGTCCATCTTCACGCGCAGGTCCGACGCGATCGCGATGCGCGACTCGATCGCGCGCTCCGGATACAGCAGCTGCGCGTCGCTGACCTGATGCTCGAACCACGCGACCGGCGCGGTCAGTTCGAGGTTCGACTGCAGCGAGCTGTATTCGAGCCGCGCGTACGTGAGGCTCATGTCGATCAGCTCCTCGAGCTCGGTCACGTCCTGCGCGATGCTCTCCAGCGCGCCATGGTATTCGGCCGCGGAGCCCGGCTCGCGCAGCATCTCGAGCGCGAAGCGCACGCGCGCGAGCGGCGTGCGCAGCTCGTGCGAGATCCCGTTCGTCAGGTCGCGCTGCGCGGCGATCAGCCGCTCCATGCGCATCGCGAGCGCATTCAGCGTGCGCGCGAGCGGGCCGATGATCACGCTGTGCGATTCCCGCGCGCGCGTGTTGAAGCGCCCGCCGGTGAAGTCGATCGCGCGCTCGCGCACCATCACGAGATCCGACCAGACCGGCCGCATCCACCGGTACGCGGCAAGCGCGGGCGCGGTGAACACGAACGCGAGCACGATCCAGATGTCGCCCGGCAGCGCGTCGAACGCATGCCACACGACTTCCGGCGACAACACGACGCACAGCGCGAGCGCCGGCACGAGCGCCGTCAGCAGCACGAGGCCGAGCAGGTGCAGGTAGGTGCGCACGTACAGGCGCGACCAGCTCGGAATGCGGTCGGCGCGCGTATCCGTCCATGCGCGGCGGAAATGCAGCCAGCGCCATTTGACGTAGCGCAGCGTCGACAGCGGCGGTGCATCGGGGTGCGAACGGGTGCGTCGGATCATCGCGGCTTCCGGCTATCGTGCGATGCGGGGCGGCCGCGGCCGGCGGCGCTGCGCCGGCGCGGCATCATTCCCACGCATGCTTGCTGAACTGGTAACCCTTGCTGCGGATCGTCTTGATCCGCTGCGGGTTGCCCGCATCGTCGTGCAGTTTGCGGCGCAGCTTCGAGATGCGCCCGTCGATCGTGCGGTCGAGACCGTCGAACTCGACGCCGCGCAGCTGCAGCATCAGGTCGTCGCGGCTGACGACTTCGCCCGCGTGGCACACCAGCACCCACAGCAGGTCGAACTCGGCCGACGTGAGATCGGGCGAGTCGCCGCCGGGCAGCACGACCGAACGGTCGGTGCGGTCGATCGAGAACTGGCCGAACGTGTAGCGCTCCGGCTGCGGGGCGGCGCCTTCGGCCGATCGCACGGGCGCACGGCGCAGCTGCGCCTTGATCCGCGCAAGCAGGATGCGCGGCTCGACCGGCTTGTGCACGTAGTCGTCCGCGCCGAATTCGAGGCCGAGCAGTTCGTCGAACGGCTCGTCGCGCGCGGTCACCATGATGATCACGCCGTCGTACTGCTTGCGCGCCTCGCGGCAGATCTCGAAGCCGTCCTTGCCCGGCAGGTTCACGTCGAGAATCACGAGGTCCGGGCGCGCGGACAGGATCGCCGGCACGGCGGCGTCGCCGTGCAGCACAGTGTCGACTTCATAGTCGTTCTTGCGCAGGTAGCCGGCAATCAGCGTGGACAGGCGGGTATCGTCTTCGACGAGCAGGATGCGAAAAGACATGGGCAACGGTCGGATCATACGGAGAGACCGGGGCGGCACCGGCTCGCGCCGGCTGCCGGCCATCGGCCGAAACGTACCGCATGATACTGCGCCCGCCGATTGCCTGTTTGCCGATCTCGAAAATAAGGGCGCAATGGCCGTCGCGCTTGACGAACCGGCGCCAAAACGGTTCCATACGGGCTCCCCGGAATCCGGGCCGCGCGCCCGCCCTGCCTCACGTGATGAACTATCAGCCGATCCTCGAACGGATCCACACCGAACTCGCCCCTTGGATCGGCCAGGGGCGCGTTGCCGACTACATCCCCGAACTCGCGAAAGTGCCCGCCGACAAGTTCGGGATGGCCGTCGTGACGCTCGATGGAAACGTTTACACGGTCGGCGATGCGCGCGAGCGATTCTCGATCCAGAGCATCTCGAAGCTGTTCGCGTGCACGCTCGCGTTCCAGCTGCTCGGCGACGCGCTGTGGGAGCGGGTCGGCCGCGAGCCGTCCGGCAACGCGTTCAACTCGCTCGTCCAGCTCGAAAGCGAGCGCGGCAAGCCGCGCAACCCGTTCATCAACGCGGGCGCGCTGGTCGTCACCGACGTGCTGTGCCGCCGGTTCGTCAAGGCGGAGACCGCGCTCGTCGAATTCGTGCGGCGGCTGATCGGCTCGAACGACCTCGACTACGATTCGCGCGTCGCGCTGTCGGAACTGCAGCACGCGGAACGCAACCGCGCGATGGCGCATTTCATGGCGAGCTTCGGCAACATGCAGATGCCGCCCGACGCGGTGGTCGACGCGTATTGCCGCCAGTGCGCGATCGAGATGAACTGTGTCGAGCTCGCGCAGGCGGCGCTCTTTCTCGCGAACGGCGGCGTCGCGCCCGTCACCGGCGAGCGGATCGTCGATGCGAGTTCGGCGAAGCGGCTGTCGGCGCTGATGCTGACCTGCGGCACCTACGATGCGGCCGGCGACTTCGTCTATCGCGTCGGGCTGCCGGCCAAGAGCGGCGTCGGCGGCGGGATCGTTGCGGTGCTGCCGGGAGAGATGGCCGTGTGCGTGTGGGCGCCGGGGCTCGATGCGAACGGGAACTCGCTGGCGGGCACGTTGGCGCTCGAATGGTTGACGACGTATACGGAGCGGTCGATTTTCTGACAACCTCGAAGTGACCACCGAAGTGACTCATGGGAGAGCATCAGTCATGCAACCGGAACACGCTTCAGATTTCGCGACGACTCGCCACGCAAGCGCGGGCAGCCATACGCCCGCGCCGATTCCACCGATCGTGCCGGCGCAAACCGCGCTGATCGTGATGCACTACCAGACCGACATCCTCGGTCTCTTTCCGTCGGTCGCGCCCACCCTGCTCGCCAACACGCGCAAGCTGTGCGATGCGGCGCGCGCCGGCGGTGTCCACGTGTGTTTCGCGAACCTCCGCTTCAGCCCCGGTTATCCCGAAGTCAGCCCGCGCAACAAGAACGGCCAGGGGATCAAGCAGCTCGGGCTGTTCGTCGATGACGGCCTGTGCCCGGAGCTTGGGCGGCTGGACCATGAACCGCTGTTCGCCGCGCATCGCGCGAGCGTGTTCTACCGCACCGACCTGCAGCCGCGGCTCGTCGCACAGGGTATCGATACGCTGATCCTCGTCGGGATTGCATCGACCGGCGTCGTGCTGTCGTCGGTGGCGCACGCCAGCGACGCGGATTTCCGGCTGTTTACGGTGAAGGACTGCTGCTACGACCCGGATCCCGTCGTGCACGAGCATCTGTTCGCGACGGCGTTCGAGACCCGCACGACGGTGCTGTCGCTCGCAGACGCGCTGCGGCTGCTCGCGTAGAGGTTCGCGACGCCGACACAGCGTCACCGGCCGGACGCGTCCCGGCCGGCGCATTCCGTGAATTCGCGCGGGCGACGTCGCGCGTGACCGTTACTTCGACTTCGCGATGAACACGCCCGACGTCGGACACGTCCCCTGCGTATTGCCGTCCGTCACGAGCGACGCCGCGCTCGGAAATTGTGCGGTCGCATTCGTCTTCACCGCGATCCATGCCTCCGTGAAATAGCTGACGCCGTTCGTCTTCGTGCACTTCAGCGACACCGCGCTGCGCGTGTTGCTGCCGAACGCGCCTTCGAACGCGGACAGCAGCTGGTTGCGCGTCACCGTCTTGCCCGCATTCGCCTGCAGGAACGCGTTGAACGACGTGTTGCCGAGCCGGCTGGCCATGCCCGCCGCATCGTTCCAGTACGTGTCCGGCGACGCCGAGTTCGAGCAGGTGCCGTGCTTGAACCATTCGTGCTTGTCGAGACACGACGCAACGCCGGGCATGTACGTCGACAGCGTGCTGCGCGTCGCGGTGCTCACCGGATATGCGTCCATGCTGCACCACTGATGCGCGTTGTCGAGGTCGATGTCGCTTTGCGGCACGCCGCAATAGAACGGCTGGTTGCCGTCACAACGATTCGGCCAGAGGCCGTGCAGCGACAAGCTCGTCGCCGCGTACGTGCCGGCGAGATTCGTACACTCCGGTGTGTCGTGCGACGCGCAGAAGCCGGGCTCCCACGAGGCGGCGAGCAACAGATAGTCGTAGCCGGTCTGCGCGACGGCGTGCAGCGAGGCGGATGCGACGGCGAGTACGGCCGAGGCGCGGGCGAGCGTCTTGAGCATGGCGTTTCCTCGGAAAAGGCTTGCGGTCGCGGGATGCGCCGCAAGATCGTCGAATGTCTGCCCGAGATTGTTGCCGACGCAACGTGGCACGAATATGAAGGCTTGCGAACCATTTCCTGAGGCCCGGCCTGCGCGATCGCGGGACGTCGGCACGACCGCACGCGCTTACGTGCCGAGTTGCGTGCACGCGCGCGTGATCGTCTCCGGGCTTTCGAGCGCGAGGATCTCCCAGACGCCGATGCTCACGCGCTGGCGCGCGGCCGTCGACGAGTCGGCGAGCAGTGCCTCGACACGCGGCGCCGCATCCGGCGCCTTCTGCTTCAGCGCCGCGTGATGCCGCGCGCGCGACGCGGGTTCGGCCTCGTATACGTCGCACAGCCGCACCATGCCGGCGAGCCCGGCCAGGTCGTCGTCGTTGTCGATCGTGCCGGGTTCGACGGGTGCGAGCCCCTTGCGCTCCGCCGCCGGCAGCTTGGCGCGTGCGGCTTCGTCGATCGTGACGGCGGACGACGGCGGCAGGCCGCCGATCGCCGCGACGATCCGGCTGCCCGCAGCGATCATGTCGCCCTGGCATTCGATTTTCTCGTCGGCGGGCACGTTCGCGCAAAACGACACCGACGTCCGGTAGACGTCGTTGCTCATGCGCGGCACCTCGTCGACGCTCGCCTGCGCGAGGCCGGCGCCCGCCAGCGCCAGGGAAACGGGAATCAGCAGGCGGAATGCGCTCGTGGGTTTCATGGTCATGCGTCAAGCTGGTTCTGATGGCGGGTCACGGCCGGCTCGGCCGGCGGCGCACCCCGTGTCGCGCCGGGCCCTCGTCCGGCGCCACGTGATTATTTCACCGACGCGGCTTCCGATCCACCGGCCGCCAGCGCCGCGCTGTCCTGCTCGCGCCACGCACGGCGCGACGCCATGATCGCGCGCACGGCCGAGCGCGCGACCTTCCACCACGCGAACGGCCGCGGATCGGCCAGCATGCTGAGCGCGCGCGCATAGTCGAGGGTGAGCCCGGGCGTCCACGCCATCGTCACCGCGCGCTTGCGGATCTGCGCGGCGACCCACAGCTCCGGGGTGAGCAGCAGCCGCACGAACGCGCCCCACCCGGCCCGTTCGCCCTTGAGCCGCCACACCGCGCCGTCAACCCGTTCGACAACATGTGCCGGATACGCGAGAATCCCCGCCTCCGAGGGCGAAAGCCATTCCATACCGCAAAGACGGGGCAACAAGAAATGCGTATATCGATCACTCGCCGGCGTCTGCTGGCCATCGGCATGGCTGCGGCCAGCGTCCCGCTGTCCGGCTGTCTCACGCCGAAACTGTACAAGGACAGCGCGTACCGCGAACGAGTATCCGAATTCCTCATCACCGAGGACGGCAAGAAACTCGTCGTCATGGGCACGAATTACCACTACATCTTCGATCTGCCGGACTCGCTGCGCCCCGTGCTGCTGTCAGGCTACCGGAAGTCGTTCCGCAGTGCGTTCACCGGCTTTCATGCAAGCGGCAGCAACGTGACCGGCCACTACCAGATCCTGTTACTGAAAGACGCATCGGCAGACGATCAACAGGCCGCAACCGCCGATGGTTTCACGGCTGCGCAGGCCGGCCTCGTGCTCGAAGGCGAGATTGCCGGCAAACGTTATTCGGCCGAGGGCTTCGCCGGCAACGATAGTGCGGCAAGACAGACCTTCAACGAGCGTTACTCGGTCTACATCGAGGAATCGCCGTCCGCTGTCGGCATGGGCATGCGGATCCTCGCGACACCGGTGACGGTCGCCGCCGACGGTGTGCTCGCACTAGGCGGCGTCGTGCTCGCGCCATTCGTGCTCATCGCGATCCAGGCGAGCGGCGGCCTGCGGATCATGTAACGACAGCTGCCGTCGTGACAATCGCTCACAATGTATGCGCTCGCCCGACGACCGCAAACCGGAGCATCGACATGACGATCTCGCCGCTTCATACCCCGCCGCTCGGCCCGCAACTGAAGCGCTGGCGCATGCTGCATCGCATGAAGCAGAGCCACGCGGCCGAGCTGTTCGGCGTGACGCAGTCGACGATCTCGCGCTGGGAGGCCGGCATCCTGACAATGTCGCCCGGCGAGCGCGCGACCGCCGAGCGGCTGCTTGCCGCGCGACTCGATTCGGCCGGCGACCACGCGCTCGCCCGGCTGATCGCGAGCAGCACCGCGCGCATGCACCTCGTATGCGATCTCACGCACCGTCTGCTCGCGTGCTCGCCGTCGCGCGCGGCCGAGTTCTCGCGGCCGCTGCCGGCGCTCGTCGGCACGTCGCTGTGGCGCTATGCGTCGCCGGAGATCGCCCGCATGGAAGCCGCGCTCGACACGCTCGGCTGGCACGATCGCGCAGGGCCACCGAGCGTCGAATTCGCGACCGGCACCAATACGTCGCGCGTCGTACCGATTCGCGGCAGCACGTGCCGATGGACGCGAATGATGCTGTCGGACGGCTCGGCCGCGCGGCTCGTCGAAACGCTGTAACGCGCCCGCCGGTCGCCGCGGTACGCATATTTCATGCGTGGACGCAGTACGTGCGTACGGCGTACGCTTGGCGGCTCCATTCAAGCATTGCGCAGCCCATGAATCTCGACACGATCCACGCGCGGCTCGATTTCCTGCGCGAAGCCGAACGCCTGAAAGACGTGCTGCGCAGCGGCCATACGTCGCGCGGGCGCGCCGAAAGCACGGCCGAGCACAGCTGGCGGCTGTGTCTGATGGCGCTCGTGTTCGCCGACGCGCTGCCCGACGTCGACACGACGAAGCTGCTGAAGCTGTGCATCGTGCACGATCTCGGCGAAGCGCTGCACGGCGACATCCCGGCGATCGAGCAGGCCGCGCATCCGCACAAGAGCACGCACGAACGCGACGACCTGCTGACGCTGACGGCCGGTCTCGATCGCGCGCTGCGCAACGAGATCGTCGCACTGTGGGATGAATACGAAGCCGCCGGATCGCCGGAGGCGCGCGCTGCGAAGGCGCTCGACAAGCTGGAGACGATCCTGCAGCACAGTCAGGGCAGCAATCCGCCCGACTTCGACTACGCGTTCAATCTCGGCTACGGCCGGCGCTATACCGACGCGGCGCCGCTGTTCCGCGCGATCCGCGCGATCGTCGACGCGGACACACGACGCAGGATCGATGCACACGGCGACGGCGTGTAAGTTCGCGGAATCTAGCAAATGGCACTGCGCGACGGTAGCAATCCCCGGACGACGTTCGCAACTGCCCCCGCCGATTTGGTACATCTCTAGCCGCAACGCGGCGCGAGAAATCCTGCGCATCGAAACTATGTGTGATCGATACGACCTCGGGTCGAGTTCAGCATAGGCGCGAATGCACAGCTCGTCGTGCAAATTCCCCTCAACATGCGCGTCCCAGCGCGAGTATCGCCCGTTCGACACATTCGCTGTCACCAATCAACTCTCCCGCCGCCTTCGCCATAGCTGACTCGACCTTCAGGCATCGTCGTCAATGGCGCCGTGCATTCGCAGCCGAACTCGCTCAAAAGCTTCGACCTCGCCGCTTCCAATCAAGCAGTTGCCCCAGTCCCGTCGCTCAAAAGGTGCAATAAAATACATTCACCCCAATAAAATTTAACAATGTTTGCAATATAACACTCTGCAACAATCCCATTTTCTCAAAAAAGATAACGCTTGAAAATTATCCAAATGAAAAACTAATCTATCAACACAGGAATCCTAAATTGAAGACGACACACAAAAAATTCATTCACTTCATTTCGAAGGAACATTACCTTCCCTCAACCAGCAACAAAGGAGGTTTCGGTGTATTCCAAGCAAAGCTTCTTCACAAGAAAAGGCATCCGTTCTGCCGCAGTTACCTTCAGCGTAGTCATTTCCATGCTGCAACCTGGCATCGCCGCCGCAGAAGGGCTTGCCAACAAAATTCTCGAGGGCCCGAACAATTCGAATCAACGCGCATTTACAAGCTGCTCTGTCTTTTACACAATGTGTATCCAACGGTATGGCAGCAGGCCCGGTGGAAATGCTGGCATGACGCGATGCGGAGATTGCCTGAACAACTGCAATCGTTCGAACGGGTGGTGGCCGATGGTAAGCGGATGCGCCGTATAATAACAATGATGTATTTCGTCGCGAGCGAACGACGGTATCGTCAAGGGTGGTGATTATAGGTCGACCAGCGTTGGCGCGCGACGAATCTACAATATCTCAGTAATATTTGAGGAATTCCGATGACCCCCAATAAAGATCATCACAACATAATCCACGCAACATTCTCGACCACCTCCTTCAACATCATTTCACTAGAAATTTCAAACAAAAATTTAACGGGATCATGCGTCCTTATCGGTGGAAATTGGCATTTCGGTCCACTCAAGAATCGCAACGCCAGCACGCTTTCGGCATGGTTTCTCGAGCACCTCGGTTATATTCCAGAAAATCTATCAATCGAAACCCAAACAATCGACAAAGACGTAGAAATTTTCGCGTGGATGAATTTTCTATCATCTGAGGAACATGCGAATTTTAGACATTGGGTGACGTCACAAAGAATGTCAGAATTCTTCTTGATTCAGCTTCCCGAAAACGCGATCAACTCCGCCGCCGGGCCTCACAGTTTTACGAGACTCCTCAATGATGCCGTAGAAAATAACACAAGCAACATTAAAACCTATACCCACGAATGGGATACCTTGGTCGACGAAAATTCAGATTTTAGATTGATCGACAGCACTGGAAAAATTCGGTCGATCCCATCGTCGCACTTCGACAAATACATCATCGACTCCATAAGCAGGGAATGGGAACCCTCGCCGATGGTGGTATGGCGCATCATGGAAAAACTTGACTCTGAGAAGCAAGCATCCCCAGGTGACATATTTTTTTATCACCGACTCGAAAAATTTTTCGCGGGCGGTGCAATAGAAAAACAAGCGGACATCAGCGTCGCACAGACCCTGATACGAGCAACCACCTCATAACTCCTCGGCATGCCTTCAGATCACAAATTTCACGCACCATGTCAAATTATTTGAAACCATATGCTACACCACTCCTGGCGATCGCCCTTGCCACAGTGCACTCCGATGTTGCTTCCGCTCAGGAGGAGCTGTTTTTGAAGCGGGCCTTACAAGTCAAAATTCCAGAGCTAAAAATTGAGACCGTCTCCCCATCCGGAATCGAAGGATTATACGAAATAGTCGCAGACTCACGAATTTTCTACAGCAACCCATCCGGATCCCGCATCATTATCGGAAATATGCTTGATACCGTCAGCCAGGAAAATCTAACCGAAACTCGATTCAACAAAATCAACAGTATAGGCATAAATGAGCTTCCATTTCAGCACTCGATAAAGATAAAAAATGGAACCGGCACGCGAGTACTTGCAACATTTTTCGATCCAAACTGCTCGTTTTGCAAAAAGATGAGTCCGGAATTAGACAAAATCCCAAATTCCACCATATATATTTTCCTGTACCCCATCCTTTCTGCCGACTCGGTCAGAAAGTCTGGAATGATTCTTTGCGCCGATAACCGATCCCTGGCATGGAAGCAATGGGTTCAGCGCGGGAAAATCACTCCCCCTCGCAGAGCTTGCCCGCCGGCCGTCACAAACGAACTCCTTTCGCTGGGAAAGAAACTCAACATCAAGGGAACACCAACCACATTCCTGCCTTCTGGCGAAAGAGTCGCGGGATTTATTTCAGGAAGAGATCTGACCGACAAGATTGATCGAAAATAGCCACGTCGACCGTCCAACCTCGCCTGCCACTAGCGGCGCCGGAAACGTTTCTTTGTCGCTCCCGCTCCCTGCAGGGGGAAATCACACAGCCGTTGTCGTCGCGCTCACGCTTGGGTCTGCCCATTTCACACATTGCAACAATGACAATGCTCAGAATCCGTTCAGGCGCCACCACCGGCACAATTCAGCATAATTCCGACACAAATTCACCAAATTGCCGCGATTGCCATAGCCGACCGACTTGAATCGTCACCGCCGCGCGATACCCACCAGTTTCCGACATCGATCAAACTGCACGCCGTACCACGCTAGCCGGATCATCCCGGTTGAGCCTTCACGCAGCCGACGCCAGTCTCATCATCGCCGCATTCTCATGAATCAGAAAATCCGCAACAGACTCATCGTGCTGGCTATCAGTGTCGTCGTCCCCACTGTCATAGCGCTAACGATATTCGCGCCAAACAAGCGTCCGCAGTACCTGACAGCTTACGTCACGCGCAGCGATCTCGAAAACGCGGTGCTCGCGACCGGCGTACTGCAGGCGTTCAGGCAGGTCGACGTCGGTGCGCAGGTGTCCGGGCAGTTGAAATCGCTGAAGGCAAAGCTCGGTGACAAGGTCACGAAGGGCCAATGGCTCGCCGAAATCGATCCGGTGATTTCCGAGAATGCACTGCGTCAGGCGGCCGCGAGCGAGGAAAGCCTGCGCGCGCAGTATGAATCGACCGCCGTGCAGTACAAGCAGGCCGAGCTCGCGTTCCGTCGCCAACAGGCAATGCTTCCCGACGATGCGACGTCGCGCGAAGCCTTCGAAACCGCACGCGCGGCGCGCGACGTGCAGCGAGCGACGCTCGCGTCGCTCGCTGCACAGATCCGCTCGGCGCGCATCGAGATCGAGACCGCGCAGGCCAACGTCGGCTATACGCGCATCGTCGCGCCGATCGACGGCGAGGTTGTCGCGATCGTCACCCAGGAAGGCCAGACCGTCATCGCGCAACAACAGGCACCGGTCATCCTGAAGCTCGCCGAGCTCGACACGATGACCGTCAAGGCGCAGATATCGGAAGCCGACGTGATCCGCGTGCGAGCCGGGCAGACCGCGTATTTCACGATCCTCGGCGAACCGGATAAGCGTCACTACGGCAAGTTGCGCGCGATCGAACCGGCGCCGCAGAACTACGCCGACACGCAAAGTACTCCAGGCGGCACAAAACCGAACAGCGCCGTGTTCTACAACGCACTGTTCGACGTGCCGAATCCCGAGCATCGATTGCGCATTTCGATGACCGCGCAGGTCAGCATCGTGCTCGACGACGCGCGCAACGTGCTCAGCGTGCCGGCCGCTGCACTCGGTGAGAAACACAAGGACGGTACCTATGCGGTCCGCGTGCTGCGCGCCGACGGCAGCACCGAAACGCGCGCGGTACGCACCGGCATCAACAACAACGTGCGCGTCGAGGTGCTCGTGGGCCTGAAGGACGGCGAGCGCGTCGTGATCGGCGAAGCCGCCGCGGACGAGCACGCACCGCTCGCGGACGTGGTGTGACGATGAGCGCGCCCCTGCTGAAATTCGCCGACGTCACGCGTCGCTTCCCGGCCGGCGACAAGGACGTCGTCGTATTGAACCACGTGAACCTGTCAATCGACGCGGGCGAAATCGTCGCGATCGTCGGCGCGTCGGGTTCCGGCAAATCGACGCTGATGAACATCCTCGGCTGCCTCGACCATCCGAGCGAAGGCACCTACATGGTCGGCGGCCGCGATACGCACATGCTCGACGGCGATGAACTCGCGCAGTTGCGCCGCGAGCATTTCGGCTTCGTGTTCCAGCGCTATCATCTGCTGCCTCATCTCGACGCGGTCGCGAACCTCGAGATGCCGGCGATCTATGCTGGTATCGTGCGAACCGAACGGCACACGCGCGCGCGCGAACTGCTCGCGAGCCTCGGACTTGCCGATCGCGCGCATCATCGGCCCGGCCAGCTGTCGGGCGGTCAGCAGCAGCGCGTCAGCATTGCACGCGCGCTGATGAACGGCGCCCAGGTGATCCTCGCCGACGAACCGACGGGCGCGCTCGACACCCAAAGTGGCCGGGACGTGCTACGTATCCTGCACGAGTTGAACGCACTCGGCCATACGATCGTCATCGTCACGCACGACGAGGCGGTCGCGCGTCATGCGCAGCGCATCATCGAAATCAGCGACGGCGAGATCGTCGCCGACCGGCCGAATCGCCATTACGCGAAAGCGCTCGCCGAAGCCGGCCTCGGCATGGCATCGGCACCGCAGAACGCCGCATCCGACACTGTGTCGACGCACGGCTACACGTCCGACGACACAACGCCGCCTGCCGCAATCGACCCGCGCGCGCGGCGCTTCGCCGCCAGCACCGGCCGCTTCGCCGAAGCCTGCCGGATGGCCTGGATCGCGCTCGTGTCGCACCGGTTGCGCACGCTGCTGACGATGCTCGGCATCATCATCGGCATCACGTCGGTCGTGTCTATCATCGCGATTGGCGAAGGCGCGAAGCGCTACATGCTCGACGAGATCGGCAGCATCGGCACGAACACGATCAACCTTTATCCGGGCACCGACTGGGGCGATAGCCGCGCCGATTCAATCCAGACGCTCGTGCCTGCCGATGTCGCCGCGCTCGCCGAGCAGCCGTACGTCGACAGCGCGACACCCGAAACATCGCGCACGCTGCTGCTGCGCTATCGCAACGTCGACGTGAACGCGCTCGTGAGCGGCGTCGGCGACCGCTTCTTCCAGGCACGCGGGATGCATCTCGCGCTCGGCATCGCGTTCGACGACGATGCGGTGCGCCGCCAGGCGCAGGTAGCCGTGATCGACCAGAACACGCGCCGCAAGCTGTTCGGCACGACCGGCAATCCGATCGGCGCAGTGATCCTGGTCGACAACGTGCCGTGCGTCGTAATCGGCGTCGCGGCCGACAAGAAGAGCGCGTTCGGCAGCGCGAAGAGCTTGAACGTGTGGGTCCCCTATACGACCGCGAGCGGTCGGGTGTTCGGCCAGCGCCATCTGGACAGCATCACCGTGCGAGTGCGCGACGGGCAGCCGAGCGCCGCCGCCGAGAAAGGCCTCGAGCAACTGATGATCCAGCGTCACGGCCGCAAGGACTTCTTCACGTATAACATGGACAGCGTGGTCAAGACCGTTGAGAAAACTGGCCAGTCGCTGACGCTGCTGCTGTCGCTGATCGCGGTGATCTCGCTCGTCGTCGGGGGAATCGGCGTGATGAACATCATGCTCGTGTCGGTCACCGAGCGCACACGCGAAATCGGCATCCGGATGGCCGTCGGCGCGCGCCAGTCCGACATCCTGCAGCAGTTCCTCGTCGAGGCCGTGCTCGTCTGCCTGCTCGGCGGCACGATCGGGATCGCGCTGTCGTTCGTGCTCGGCGCGGTGTTCTCGATGTTCGTCGAGCAATGGAAGATGGTGTTCTCAGCCGGCGCGATCGTGACCGCTTTCGTCTGCTCGACGCTCACCGGCGTGATCTTCGGTTTCATGCCGGCGCGCAACGCGTCACGGCTCGATCCGATCGACGCGCTCGCGCGCGACTGACGGAAGCCGACCATGACGCAATCCTCATCGCTTCACCGCGTCGGCGCCTTCGCGTGCGCGGCCGCCCTGCTGGCCGGCTGCACGGGCGCGCACCACGCACCGCTGCCCGCGGTCGCGATACCCGCGAACTGGGCCGCGCCGGTGTCCGCCGACGCACCGGTCACGATTCCGACTGCGACACGCGACTGGTGGCGTAGCTTCGGAGATCCGCAGCTCGATGCGCTGATCGATGACGCGCTGCGCGCGAACAACGATCTCGCGATCGCGGCGATCCGCGTGTCCCGCGCGCAACTGCGGGCCGGGCTCGTCGACACGAACCTCACGCCGACCGCATCGCTCGACGCGAACGGTGCTGTGTCGCGCACACTCGATACGCACCGGATGAGCAGGTCGAGTGGCGTCACCGGATCGCTCAGCTACGAAATCGACCTATGGGGCCGGCTGGCCGCGCTGCGCGACGCCGCGCACTGGGAAGCGGACGCGACCGCCGCCGATCTCGAAGCCGCGCGACTGTCGCTGATCGGCACGACTGCGTCGCTGTACTGGCGGATCGGCTATCTGAACCGGCAAATCGCGCTCGGCGACGCGAACACCGCGTATGCAGTGCGCACGCTCGCAATCGTCAGGTCGCGTCACGCGGCCGGTGCCGTGTCGGGGCTCGGTCTCGCGCAGGCCGAACAGAACCTGGCCGTGCAACGCGCGGCGCAGACGCAGTTGATCCAACAACGCACGGAGAACCGTCATGCGCTCGCGATCCTGTTCGACCGGCCGCCACAGCAGCTCGCCGCCGAACCTGCGGCCCTGCCCGATGCGCCGCCGCCCGAGGTCGCGGCCGGCCTGCCGGCCAGCCTGCTTGGCCGCCGCCCGGACGTGCGCGCGGCGGAGTTCCGGCTGCGCGAGTCGCTCGCGCAGGTCGATGCGACCCGAACGAGCTTCTACCCGACCTTCACGCTGACCGGTAGCGCGGGCACGTCGAGCACAAGCCTCGAGCGCGTGCTCGCGAACCCGGTCGGCACGCTGGGGCTCGGCCTCGCGCTGCCGTTCATCCAGTGGAACACGATGCAGTTGCAGATCAAGGTGTCAAAGTCGCAGTACGAGGAAGCCGTCGTCGGGTTCCGGCAGCGGCTTTACACCGCGCTCGCGGAAGTCGAGAACGCGCTGTCGGCGCGCGTGCAGCTCGAACGCGAGGCCGAACAGCGCGCGCTGTCGCTGACGCAGGCGCAGCGCGCGGAACGGCTGGCCGCCGCGCAATTCGCGGCCGGCGCGACCGCCGTGCAGCCGTGGCTCGACCAGCAGCAGCGGCTGCGCGACGCGCAAAGCGCCGACGCACTGACACGCCTGAACCGGCTCAACAACCAGATGACGCTCTACCGCGCGCTGGGCGGCGGTCCCCCCTGACGGCAAGCGGGCCCGCGCGCCCCGCCACGCAGCATCATTCACACACCGCCGCCCGACGCCGCGCCGGTGCGAACGCCACCGCGCTCGCGGTCGCGAGCACGGCCACGCCCACCGCGCCGTACACCATCACCCAGCCGAACCCGTGCACGAGCGCTGCGTGCAGTGCCGCGCCGGTCGGGTCGGCCTGCGCGAGCGCCGGCGCGATCGTCTGCAATCCGTCGGTGCGGCCCGACGCGATCTGCTGGGCCAGCGTGCGCAGCGTCCCCGCATCGATCGCGGCGGCGACACCCGCCTTCAGGCTCGCGACGATCCCCGCGACCAGCACGAAGCCCATCGCCGCGATGTTCAGTGCGAGCGAGATCATCCGCGCGCTCATGTCGATGCCCGACGCCATCCCGGCCCGCGAACTCGGCACCGCGCCCGTCGTCGTGTTCGTGACCGGCGTGTTCGTGAGCCCGAGCCCGATGCCGGCGATCACGCAGCCGGGCAGCATCGTGATCCAGCTCGCGTGTTCGACGCCGCTGCCGATCCGCATCAGCGCGAAGCCGGCCGCGATCGTGAACAGGCCGCCCGGAATCACGACGCCGGGCCCGTAGCGCAGCGCGAGCCGCTCGCCGAACGGCGGCGCGACGAGCGTCGGCAGCGTGTACGCGAGCAATGCGAGACCGGCCGTCACGCTGTCGTAGCCGAGCGCGACCTGGAACCAGATCGGCAGGTAGATCATGAACGGCCAGAAGCTGAAGTTCATCCCCATCGAGCCGAAGATCGCACCGGTGAACGCGCGAATCCGGAACACGGAGAAGTCGAACATCGGCCGCGCGCTCACGCGCTCCGCGACAAAGAAGCCGGCGAGTGCGAGCACGGTTGCGCCCAGCACACCGAGGCCGGCCGCGCTCGCCAACCCCAGCGCCGCGCTTTGGGTGATGTAAAAGGCGAGGCCGAGCACCGCGAGCGACAGTGTGACGATGCCCGCGACGTCGAGCGTGCCCGCATGCGGATCGCGCGACTCCTGCACCGCGCCGCCGATCAGCACGAGCGCGACGGCCGCGAGCGGCGCGTGGACCAGGAACACCCACGGCCAGCTCGCGAGCGCGACGATCGCACCGCCGACGATCGGCCCGAACCCGAGGCCGATCCCGAACACGATTCCCCAGATGCCGAACGCACGGCCGCGCTCGCGCCCTTCGCGGAACTGATGCGACAGCACCGCGATCTGGCAGATCAGCATCGCGCCGCCGCTCGCGCCCTGCAGCAGACGGCCCGCGATCAGCACCGGCACGTTCGGCGCAAGCCCGCACAGCAGCGACGTCGCGCCGAACAGCACGGTGCCGATCACGTACACGCGCTTGCGGCCGAACCGGTCGGCGAGCGTGCCGGCCGCCATCAGCACCGTCGTGCACGCGATCGTGTACGCGTTCATGATCCACTGCATGCCGTTGAAGTCGCCATGCAGCACGTGTTCGAGCGTCGGCAGGATCACCGGCACGCTCGAGATTTCGAGGCCGAACATCAGCGACGTGAGACAGACGGCCGCGAGCGCGACCGCATTCCTGCGGGAGTCGGATAGCGTCATGCATATTGCGCGACGGCCCGCAACGGCCGCGCGCCTCCAGGTAAAAAGGATTCGCCGCGAGCGGGCGGCCTGAAGGCCAGCGACGCACGCCGGGCGGGAATCGGTACTATAGTGAGAATTCCACTCCCCATTGACGCACCTGTTTCACCGGACTGGGGAACCACAGGACACAATCACCGCAGCCCGCTATGACCGACCGACTCGATGGCGTGACGACCTTCGTCCAGGTAGTGGAATCCGGCAGCTTCGCGCTCGCCGCGGAACGGCTCGACATGACGCGCTCGGCGGTCGGCAAGGCGATCGCGCGGCTGGAGAAGCGGCTCGGTGCACGGCTGCTGCAGCGCACGACGCGCAGTCAGAGCCTGACCGACGACGGCCAGGCGTACTACGACCGTTGCGTGCGCGCGCTGGCGGAACTGGAAGCGGCCGAAGCCGATCTCGATTGCGGCCGCAACGAAGCGCGCGGCAAGCTGCGGCTGAGCGTGCCGCTCGCGTTCGGGCATCACTGCGTGACGCCGATCGTGCTCGATCTCGCGCGCACCTATCCGCATCTGCGGATCGACGTGTCGATCACCGACCGGTTCGTCGATCTGGTCGAGGAAGGGATCGATCTCGCGGTGCGGATCGGCCCGCTCGCGGACAGCACGAGCCTCGCGGTGCGGCGGCTCGGCACGCAGTACGGGAGCCTCGGCGCGGCGCCGTCGTATCTCGCGCGCTACGGAATGCCGCAATCGCTCGACGATCTGAAGCACCATCGCACCGTCGCGTATTCACGCTCGGGCGTCGTGCAGCCGTGGTACCTGCGTGCGCCGGACGGCTCGACGGTGCACATCGACATGCCGCACCAGCTGAGTTTCGACGACGTGCAGGCGATCGCCGCGGCCGGCGCATCGGGGTTCGGCATCGCATGGCTGCCGAGCTGGCTGCTCGATCAATACGTGAAGCGCGGCGAGATGGTCGTCGTGCTCGATCGCTGCTTCGTCTGCGAAGGCGACATCCACGCGATCTGGCCGAAAACGCGCTACCTGCCGCGCAAGACGCGTTGCGTGATCGATGCGCTCGTGCAGGCGGTGCCGCCGATGATCGAGCGACCGGAACGGCCGAGCATCAAGAAGGCAGGTTGAAAAAGACGCGCCGCACGGGCGCGTCGGATCATCGCATCACTGCACGTCACATCACGCCGCGCCGAGATCGGCGAGCGGATGCGCGAACAGCTTCCACGGCGACGTCAGGAAATGCCGCACGCGCTCGGCGCGCAGTTCGACGAGCGCCGCCGGCGCCCAGCGCGGCTTGCGATCCTTGTCGACGAGATGCGCGCGCACGCCTTCGCAGAAGTCGCCCTCCTCGATCGCGCGCGCGACGATGCCGAGCTCCATCCGGAACGACTCGGCGAGCGTCATCTGGCGGCCGCGCAGCAGCGCTTCGCGCGTCACGCACAGCATCGTCGGCGAATGGCCGGTCAGCGCGTCGAGCGTCGCCTGCAGCCATTGGCGATGTTCGCGCGACAACTCGTCGCGCGCGAGATCCTGCTTCAGCGTCGCGACGATCCGCTCGACGGTCGAGCGCTTGTCGAAGTGACGGACGATCCACGCCATCTGGCTGTCGAGCGCCGCATGCGGCACCACGTTGCACGGCGGCTCGAATACCTTGCGCAGCGCCGGCAGCACGTCGCCGTCCCACTTGACGCTTTCGATGCGCGTCTCGAACGTATCGAGCCACGACGACGGCACGCACAGATCCGCGAGCTTCGCGCTCAACGCATCGGCGCCGGACAGCAGCGCGCCCGTCAGCCCGACGTACAGCTCGAGCTCGACCGGCATGCGCGACAGGAAATGCGTCGCGCCGACGTCGGGCACGAGGCCGATGCGCGTCTCGGGCATGGCGATCTTGCTGCGCTCGGTCGCGACACGCAGCGCCGCGCCTTGTGCAAGCCCCATCCCGCCGCCCATCGTCACGCCGTCCATCAACGCGACGACGGGCTTCGGAAACGTGTGGATCGCGTAGTCGAGCCGGTATTCGTCGACGAAGAACGGCAGCCACGTGTCGCGCTGCGCGACCATTTTGTAGAGCGCGCGCACGTCGCCGCCCGCGCAGAAGCCTTTCTCGCCCGCGCCGCGCAGCACGACCGCGACGATCTGGTCGTCGGTGCGGCAGCGCTCGAGCAGCGCGGCCAGTTCGCCGATCATCGGATACGACAACGCGTTGAGCGCGGCCGGCCGGTTCAGCGTGATGAGCGCGACGCGGTTGACCACGCGGAACAGCACCTCCGGTGCCGGCTGCGCGAAGCTGTCTTGAGTCATGACCGGTGTGCTCATCGTTGCGACTCCCCGTCGGTGTGCCATTGCGGTGCGCGCTTGCCGAGAAACGCGGCCACGCCTTCGCGCGGATCGTTCGTGTCGAACAGGTCGACGAAGCGCTCGCGCTCGACCGCGAGCGCCGCGCTGCGCGGCACGCCGCGGCGCGCGAGACCGATCAGCTCCTTGCTGTACGCAACCGCGTGCGGGCTCTGCCGCGCGACGTTGCGCGCGAGCACCAGCGCCGCATCGCGAGCGGCGCCGCTTTCGACCACGTCCTCGACGAGGCCGATCCGCAATGCGGTGGCCGCATCGACGCGCGTGCCGGCCAGGATGATCTTCTTCGCCCAGCCTTCGCCGACGAGCCACGGCAGCGTCTGCGTGCCGAGGCCGCACGGCAGCAGGCCCACCGACGGTTCGGGCAGCGCCATCTGCGCGTGCGTCTCGGCGATCCGCAGGTCGCATGCGAGCGCGCATTCGAGGCCGCCGCCCATCGCGTAGCCGTTGATCGCCGCGATCGTCACGATGCGCGCGTCGTGCAGCGCCTCGAACGCCGCGCCGAAACGCGCAGCCATCGCGCGCGCGACCGCGCGGTCGCCGTCGGCGAACGTGTTGAGGTCGGCGCCCGCGCTGAAGAATTTCGGGCCGTCGCCGGTGATCACCAGCGCGCGCACGCGCGGATTCGCATTCAGTGCGGCGACGGTTTCCTGCAGTTGCTGCAGCCCGTCGGCGGTAAAGGCGTTCGCGGGCGGACGCTTGAGCGTCGCGCACGCGATCGCGCCGTCGTCGACGTAGTCCAGTTCGATCATGAGACGTCCTTCTTCGTGGCCGGTTGGTACAGGCGGATCACCGCCGAGAAATCGAGCTGCCCGTCGCCGCGGCTGCTCATCGTCTGGTACAGCTGCTGCGCGAGCGCGCCGAGATAGACGGGCTGGCGCGCCTGCTTCGCGGCGTCGTTCGCGAGACCGAGATCCTTCAGCATCAGGTCGGTGCCGAAGCCGCCGCTGTAGCCGCGCGACGACGGCGCGGTGTCGATCACGCCCGGATACGGGTTGTAGGTGTCCGAACTCCAGCAGCGGCCCGTCGACGTGTTGACGATGCCGGCCAGCACCTTCGGGTCGATGCCGAGCGCGACGCCGAGCGACATCGCCTCCGACACGGCGGCCATCGAGATGCCGAGCACGAGGTTGTTGCAGACCTTCGCGACCTGCCCCATCCCCGTCGCGCCGCAGTGGACGATGTTCTTGCCCATCCCCGCGAGCACGGGCTTCACGCGCTCGAAGTCGGCATCGCTGCCGCCGACCATGAAGGTCAGCGTGCCGGCCGCGGCGCCGCCGGTGCCGCCCGACACCGGCGCATCGACGAACGCGCCGCCGTGCTCGCGCACGAGCGCGCCGAACGCCTGCGCGCTGGCCGGATCGATCGTGCTCGAATCGATCACGGTCGCGCCGGCGCCGAGGCCGGCCAGCACACCGTTCTCGCCGGCGAGCACCGAGCGCACGTGCGGTGCAGCCGGCAGCATCGTGATCACGAATGCCGCGCCGGTCGCCGCGTCGCGCGGCGATGCAGCCACCTGTGCGCCCGCGTCCTGCAGCGCGCGCAATGCATCGGCGCTCAGGTCGAACGCATGGACTTCATGGCCGGCCTTCAGCAGGTTCAGCGCCATCGGCGCGCCCATGTGACCCAGTCCGATAAAACCGATCTTCATGTTCGTCTCCTCGCGGCTCAATGCAGCCGGATCGTCGTGTTCACCGGGGCGGCCGTCGTGTCGTCGTCGAACCAGCGCGCGGTGACCGTCTTCGTCTGCGTATAGAACTGCACGACCTGCTTGCCGTACGGGCCGAGATCGCCGAGCTTCGAGCCGCGCGAGCCGGTGAAGCTGAAGAACGGCACCGGCACCGGGATCGGAATGTTGATGCCGACCTGGCCGACGTCGATCTCGCTCTGGAACTTGCGCGCGGCCGCGCCGCTCTGCGTGAAGATGCCGACGCCGTTGCCCATCGGGTTGCGGTTGACGAGCGCGATCGCATCGTCGAGCGTGTCGACTTCCATCACGACCAGCACCGGCCCGAAGATTTCATGCGTGTAGACCGTCATGTCCGGCGTCACGCCGGAGAAGATCGTCGGCCCGATGAAGTTGCCTTCCTCGAAACCGGCGACCTTCACGTCGCGGCCGTCGAGTTCGAGCTTCGCGCCTTCCTTGATGCCGGCTTCGATCAGCGACAGGATGCGCGCCTTCGCGCCGCGCGACACGACTGGGCCGACATCGGTGCCCGCTTCCGAGCCCGCGTTGACCTTCAGCGCCTTCGCCTTCGCGACGATGTCCGGCAGCCATTCGCGCGTCTTGCCGACCAGCACCGCGACGGAAGTCGCCATGCAGCGCTGGCCGGCCGCGCCGAAGCCCGCGCCGACCAGTGCGTTGATCGCCTGCTCGCGGTTCGCGTCCGGCAGCAGGATCGCGTGGTTCTTCGCGCCCATCATCGACTGCACGCGCTTGCCGTGCTGGCTGCCGAGGTTGTACACGTGCGTGCCGACGGCCGTCGAGCCGACGAACGAGATCGCCTTCACGAGCGGATGCGTGCAGATCGCGTCGACGACTTCCTTGCCGCCGTGCACGACGTTGAGCACGCCCTTCGGCACGCCGGCTTCGAGCGCCAGTTCGACGAGCTCCATCGTCGACATCGGGTCCTGCTCCGACGGTTTCAGCACGAACGTGTTGCCGCACACGATCGCCATCGGGAACATCCACAGCGGAATCATCGCGGGAAAGTTGAACGGCGTGATGCCCGCGCACACGCCGAGCGGCTGGCGCAGCGTGTAGGTGTCGACGCCGCCCGCGACGTTCTCCGCGAATTCGCCGAGTTGCAGCGTGCCGACCGAGCATGCGTGCTCGACGACTTCGAGGCCGCGGAAGATATCGCCTTCCGCGTCGGGCAGCGTCTTGCCCTGTTCGGCCGTCAGTGTCTTCGCGATGCGCTGCTGGTTCGCGCGCACGAGGTCCTGGAACTTCAGCATGATGCGCATGCGCGCGGCGATCGGCGTGTTCTTCCACGTCGCATAGGCGGCGTGCGCGGCCTGCACGGCCGCGTCGACTTCCGCGACGGTCGCGAACGGCACGCGCGCGAGCACCTGTTGCGTCGCCGGGTTGACGATGTCGCGCCACTCGCTCGTGGTGGACTCGACGAAGGCGCCGTCGATCAGCAGCTTGACCGTCGGCACGTCTTGCCCCGAGCGGGGCGTCGGATTCGCGTTCATCTGTGCATTCTCCTTGCAGTGGGCCGCGTGGCGTCATGCAACGCGCAGCCGGTTCGGTTCGGGCGGGCCGCGGGCGGCGCGCCGGACGATGCGGCGCGCGCGATCCGCTTCCGGTCACTTCAGTTCGTCGGCAAAATCCTCTTCCCAGTATTCGCCGGGCATCCGCGTCGTTGCATCGTCGCCGCGCTCGATCTCGCGACGGCGCAGCTCGACGCGACGGATCTTCCCCGAGATGGTCTTCGGCAGCTCCGCGAACTGCAGGCGGCGGATGCGCTTGTACGGCGCGAGCTTCTCGCGCGAGAAGCGGAAGATTTCCAGCGCGAGCGCGGGGCTTTCCTCGTAACCCTGGCGCAGCGTGACGAAGGTCTTCGGCACCGACAGCCGCACCGGGTCCGGGCTCGGCACGACGGCCGCTTCCGCGATCGCCGGATGCTCGATCAGCACGCTTTCCAGTTCGAACGGGCTCAGCCGGTAGTCGGACGACTTGAACACGTCGTCCGCGCGGCCGATGTACACGTAGTAGCCGTCGTCGCCGCGCATCGCGATGTCCGACGTGCGGTAATGGCCGTCGCGCATCGCGTGGGCCGTCGCGTCGCGGTTGTTCGCGTAGCCTTTCATCAGCCCGACCGGCCGCGCGACGTCATCGCCGATCGGCAGCGCGACCTCGCCTTCGCTGACGGGCGCGCCGTCCGGATCGAGCAGCGCGACCCGGTAGCCGGGCAGCGGCCGGCCCATCGAGCCGGCAACGACCGGCTGCCCCGGCGAATTGCCGATCAGGCAGGTCGTCTCGGTCTGGCCGTAGCCGTCGCGGATCGTGATGCCCCACGCCTTCTTCACGCGCTCGATGATCTCGGGATTCAGCGGCTCGCCGGCGCCGACGATCTCGCGCAGCTTCACGTCGAACGACGCGAGCGGCTGCTGCACGAGCATGCGCCACACGGTCGGCGGCGCGCACAGCGTGGTCACCTGGTATTTGACGAGCGCATCGAGCACGACCTTCGGCTCGAAGCGCGCGTAGTTGAACGCGAACACGCACGCCTGCGCATTCCACGGCGCGAAGAAGCAGCTCCACGCATGCTTCGCCCAGCCGGGCGAGCTGATGTTCCAGTGGATGTCGCCCGGTTGCAGCCCGATCCAGTACATCGTCGACAGGTGCCCGACCGGATAGGTGCGGTGCGTATGCTCGACGAGCTTCGGCTTCGACGTCGTGCCGGACGTGAAATACAGCAGCATCGGATCGTTCGCGTGCGTGACGGCATCCGGCTCGAACGCGGCACTCGCCGCGTAGCCGTCGTGCATCGCGAGCCAGCCTGCGCGCGGCGCGCCGGCGACGATCTTCTGCTTGAGGCCGAGGCCGGCCTGCTCGAACTTCGCGGTTTCGTTCTCGTCGACGATCGCGTAGGTCGCGCCGCCGATCTGCACGCGATCGCGCACGTCGTCGGCCGACAGTTGCGTGGTCGCGGGCAGCACGATCGCGCCGAGCTTCATCGCGGCAAGCATCGCGTCCCACAGCTCGACCCGGTTCGGCAGCATCAGCAGGATCCGGTCGCCGCGCACGACGCCGATGCGGCGCAGCCAGTTCGCGATCCGCGACGAGCGCTCGGACATCTGCGCGAACGAATACGGATCGCCCGTACCGGTTGCCGCATCGACGATCCACAGCGCGGGCCGGTCGTTGCCGCGCGCCATCGGGTCGAAGTAGTCGAGCGCCCAGTTGAACGCATCGAGCACCGGCCATTCGAAATCGCGGTACGCGGTTTCGTAGTCGGTGCGATGGCGCAGCAGGAAGTCGCGTGCGTCCAGGAATGCCTGTACCGTCATGTGTCGTCTCCGTCCAGTCTCCATGCCCAGCGGTCAACCGGCGCATGTGCTGCAGCACATGCCCGGTTCCGTGTTGCGCGGCGCACGGTCACGTCGTTGCGTGCCGCGTTTGCCGCGCTGCCCTCGTGCCTGCGTCGTGCGCCTGCTCGTTCGATGATCTGATGCCGGATGGGAGCGCGCCGTGACTCACAGCTGCCGCGCGATCACCATCCGCTGCACTTCGCTGGTGCCTTCGTAAATCTGCGTGATGCGCGCGTCGCGATAGTGACGCTCGACTTCGTAATCGGCGAGATAGCCGTAGCCGCCGTGAATCTGGATCGCGTCGGAGCACACGCGCTCGGCCATCTCGGACGCGAACAGCTTCGCCTGCGATGCTTCGGACAGGCACGGCAGCCCGGCCGTGCGCAGCTTCGCCGCGTGATGCACGAGCAGGCGCGCCGCGTTGATCTGCGTGGCCATGTCCGCGAGCTTCTGCTGGATCGCCTGGTGCTCGGCGATCGGCTTGCCGAACTGCACGCGCTCGCCTGCATAGCGGCGTGCCTTGTCGAACGCGGCGCGCGCGATGCCGAGCGCCTGCGCGGCGATGCCGATGCGGCCGCCTTCGAGGTTCGACAGCGCGATCTTCAGCCCTTCGCCGCGATTGCCGAGCAGGTTTTCCTCGGGAATCGCGCAGTTCTCGAACGTGATCGGGCACGTGTCGGACGCGCGGATGCCCATCTTCTTCTCGGGCTTGCCGACGATGAAGCCCGGCGTGTCGGTCGGCACCAGAAACGCGGAAATGCCGCGCTTGCCGGCTTCCGGATCGGTCATGGCAAAAACGATCGCAACGCCCGCGCGCTGGCCGTTGGTCACGAACTGCTTCGCGCCGTTGAGCACCCACTTGCCGTCGCGCAATTCAGCACGCGTGCGCAGGTTGTTCGCCTCGGAGCCGGCCTGCGGCTCGGTCAGGCAGAACGCGCCGATCACGCGGCCCGCCGCCATCTCGGCCAGCCAGCGATCCTTCTGCGCGGGCGTGCCGAAGCCGAGGATCGGCCCGCAGCCGACCGAGTTGTGCACGCTCATCATCGTCGCGCACGCGGCATCGCCGGCCGCGATCTCCTCCATCGCCAACGCGTATGCGACGTAATCCGTATACGCGCCGCCCAGTTCCTGCGGCACGATCATCCCGAGCAGGCCGAGTTCGCCGAGCTGCGCGACGACCGCGTCGGGCAGATGCGCGTCGTGGTCCCACTGCGCGGCGTTCGGCGCCAGCACCTCGGTGGCAAACGCGCGCGCGGCGTCGCGGATCATCCGCTGGTCTTCGGTGTAAAGCTCGTCCATGGCGCTGCTGTCTCCCGCGGCCGCGTGCGGCGACCGACCTTCCGTTTCGATGCAACAAGTGTAGGCAAGCCCGCGCGACTGTTCGATGCTCGCGCCGCTCATTTACACTGAGCGTTTTTGCCATACCGGCGGCTTCGATGAAGCAGGAAGACAAGGGAACCGTCGCGATCAGCCTCGTCGCTTACAGCGTCGCGCTCGCCACCCGGCGCGGCGTCGCGGCCGAGCCGCTGCTCGCGCAAGCCGGCATCGCGCCCGCGCTGCTCGCGCAGCCGCGGGCGCGCGTGTCCGCGCAGCAATACGGCGCACTGTGGAACGCGATTGCGCGCGCGCTCGACGACGAATTTTTCGGGCAGGATCGCCACCCGATGCGCAGCGGCAGCTTCATCGCGATGAGCCAGGCCGCGCTGTCCGCGCAGGACGGGCTCCATGCGATGGCGCGCGCAGTGAACTTCCTGCACTGCGTGCTCGACGATCTGCACGCGGAACTCGACGCCAATCCGCAGCGCGTGCGGCTGCGCTTCGTGCACCGCAACAGCGCCGCGGCGCCCGCGATGTTCACGTACGCGACCTATTTCATCATCGTGTACGGGCTCACCTGCTGGCTGATCGGGCGGCGGATTCCGGTGCTGCATGCGAGCTTTCGCTGCGACACGCCGCCGGCCGACCATGAATATCCGTCGATGCTGTGCGACGACATGCGGTTCAACCAGCCCGATTCGTATGTCGATTTCGATCCCGAATTCGCGACGCTGCCGGTCGTGCAGAACGCGAAGACGCTGAAGACGTTCCTGCGCAACGCGCCGGCCAGCTTCATCGTCAAGTACCGCAACCCGAACGCGCTCGCGCAGCGCGTGCGCACGGTGCTGCGCGGAATGCCGCCCGCGTCGTGGCCCGGCGCCGGCGGGATGGCCGCGCGGCTGCACGTGGCCGAGGCGACGCTGCGCCGCAAGCTGCACCAGGAAGGCCATGCGTACCAGTCGATCAAGGACACGCTGCGGCGCGACCTCGCGTTCGAGGCGCTGGCCGATCCGTCGCGCACGATCGCCGACGTCGCCGCGGCCGCCGGTTTCGCCGAACCCAGCGCGTTCTACCGGGCGTTTCGCAAATGGAGCGGCCGCAGCCCGGCCGAGTACCGCGAAGAAGCGCTTGCGCGCGGCGGCGGCGCCGGCGGCTGAGCGCGGCCGGTCCCGCCCCGCCTTCGCGCTTTCCGCCGAAACCGCCTAATCTTCAAGCATCGGGCCAACGCCCTTTCCGCGAGCCGGACGGCGTGCGGCCGCGCGCCGCCCGGACGCCCCGATGCGCATTCACCGTCATGGGCCGCCGCGTGCGTCAGCATCGCCCGGCGGCCGCCCCCGTCACCCGCTCTCCGCGCGGGTCGTGCGCGCCGCGCTGTTCGCGGCGCTGCTCGTCGTGTGCGCGGCGGTCGCCGCGCCGGGCGCCGCCGCGCCTGCCATGGCGCCCGCCGCCGCGCCGGTCGTCGTGATTCCCGTCAACGGCGCGATCGGCCCGGCCAGCGCCGACTTCATCGTCCGCTCGCTCGACCGCGCGGCACGCGATCACGCGCCGCTCGCGATCCTGCAGCTCGATACGCCGGGCGGGCTCGACACGTCGATGCGGCAGATCATCAAGGCGATCCTCGGCTCGCCGGTACCCGTTGCGGCATTCGTCGCGCCGGGCGGCGCGCGGGCCGCGAGCGCCGGTACCTATATCGTCTACGCGAGCCACGTCGCCGCGATGGCGCCCGGGACCAATCTGGGCGCGGCGTCGCCGGTGCAGTTCGGGATCGGCGGCACGCCGGGGACGCCGAAGCCTTCGCCTGCCGGGACCTCGGGTGCGGCCGGTGCATCGGGCGCATCCGCTGCATCCGGTTCGCCCGCGACGCCTGCCGAGTTGCCGAACGATACGCAGTCGACCGAAATCCGCAAGGCGACGCAGGACGCCGCCGCGTACATCCGCGGCCTCGCGCAACTGCGCGGGCGCAATGCCGACTGGGCCGAGCGCGCGGTGCGCGAAGCCGTGAGCCTGTCCGCGACCGAGGCGCGCGCGCAGCACGTCGTCGACGTGATCGCGCAGGACCCGGCCGATCTCGCGCGCCAGCTCGACGGCCGCACCGTGACGACGACCGCAGGCACGCTGCATCTCGCGACTGCGCACGCGCCGCTCGTCGTGCTCGCGCCCGACTGGCGCAGCCGCTTCCTGTCGATCATCGCCGATCCGAACGTCGCGCTGATCCTGCTGACGATCGGCATCTACGGGCTGTTCTTCGAATTCGCGAATCCCGGCTTCGTGCTGCCGGGCGTGGCCGGCACCATCTGCCTGCTGGTCGGGCTGTTCGCGATGCAGTTGCTGCCGATCAGCTATGCGGGCCTCGGGCTCGTGCTGCTCGGGCTCGGCTGCCTCGTCGCCGAGGCGTTCCTGCCGACCTTCGGCGTGCTCGGCTTCGGCGGGATCGTCGCGTTTACGATCGGCGCGCTGATGCTGATCGACACCGACGTGCCCGGCTACGGAATTCCGTGGCCGGTGATCGCGGGCCTCGCGGTCGGCGGCGGTCTGCTCGTCGCCGCGATGTCCGGCGTCGCGCTGCGCGCGCGGCGGCGGCCGGTCGTGACGGGCGCCGAGGCGATGCTCGGCAGCATCGGCGAAGTGCTCGACGACGGCCTGCATTCGGACCAGCCGCACGGCGCCGCCGGCCCGGCGCCGTCTGCCGCCGGCTGGGCGCTCGTGCACGGCGAGCGCTGGCGCGTCGCGAGCAGCGAACCGCTCGCCGCCGGCTGCCGCGTGCGCGTGACGGGCCGCCACGGACTGATGCTCACCGTCGCGCCGCTGTACGACGCGCGGCCGCTCGAACCCCATCACGGAGAACCTTCATGATCGGTTACACGTTCGGTTTCGGCAGCGTCGTGATCGTCTTCGTCGTGGTGCTCGCCGCGTCGTCGATCCGCATCTTCCGCGAGTACGAGCGCGGCGTCGTGTTCATGCTCGGCCGGTTCTGGAAAGTGAAGGGGCCGGGGCTCGTGCTGATCATCCCGATCGTGCAGCAGGCCGTGCGGATCGACCTGCGCACCGTCGTGTTCGACGTGCCGTCGCAGGACGTGATCACGCGCGACAACGTGTCGGTGAAGGTCAATGCGGTCGTCTATTTCCGCGTCGTCGATCCGGAGAAGGCGGTGATCCAGGTCGCGCGCTTCGTCGACGCGACGAGCCAGCTCGCGCAGACGACGCTGCGCGCGGTGCTCGGCAAGCACGAGCTCGACGCGCTGCTCGCCGAGCGCGAGCAGTTGAACGCCGATATCCAGAAGACGCTGGACGCGCAGACCGACGCGTGGGGAATCAAGGTGTCGAACGTCGAGATCAAGCACGTCGACCTGAACGAGACGATGATCCGCGCGATCGCGCGGCAGGCCGAGGCCGAACGCGAGCGGCGCGCGAAGGTGATACACGCGGAAGGCGAGCTGCAGGCGTCGGAGAAGCTGCTGCAGGCCGCGCAGCGGCTTGCGCAGCAGCCGCAGGCGATGCAGCTGCGCTATCTGCAGACGCTGACGACGATCGCGGCGGACAAGAACTCGACGATCGTGTTTCCGCTGCCGGTCGACCTGCTCGGGGCGTTGCTGGAACGGTTGGGCGCGCCGCGCGAGCATTGAGACGCGCGCAGGCCGGCCCGCGCGCCGCCGCGGCCGATGGCGGCGGGCGCGGGACCGCGGGTGCCGGGTACCCGCTGCCCGTCGCCCGCCCTGTGTCAGGCCAGCAGCTTGCGCTCGGTCTTGCCGTACTTGATCGACTTCTCGTCCGGGATCATCAGGCCCGTGTGCTCGTCGCGTCCCTGCAGCAGGAACCGTGCGTCCGGGTGGCCGATCTGCTCGGCCGCGAGCTTGCTGTCCGCGCCGATCTCGCCCTTCTTCATCCGGTTGACGATCACGCCGGCCGCCGTGTCCTTGAAATCGCGCAGCATCCACGCGTCGCCGTCGCTGTCGCCGAACACCAGCAGCGGGCCGTAGCCCTTCTTCGACGCGAGGACGTTGCGGATGCCCACCGTCTTGCCGGGCCCCCAGTTGAAATGCCAGCCGGCCGGATAAGTGCTCGTGTACTTGCCGTCCTGCATGTCGAGACGCAGGCCGATCACGTTCTCGGGCGGCACGCCGTAGCCATAGTTCGGATTGCCGGCGAATACGCGCACGACGTCGTCGAGCGACGCGGTGCTCACGTACACGTCGATGCCGTTCGCGCGCAGCGTATGCATCACCGCGCGGATTTCCTCGTGAATGCGGATGCCGTGGAAATGCGTATCGGCCACCACGCCGGCCTTGCCCGGCAGCGTCGTCGGGCTTTCGTAGCGGACCTTGCGCAGCGCGTCGCCGATACCGTAGTCGTTCGACGCTTGCGCCATCGCCTGCAGCTCGGCGGTCGTCATGTTCTTGTAGAAGTAGATGATCCACTTGTAGCCGACTTCGAGCGGATGCGTGTCGCAGATCGCGTCGTACATGAAGTACAGCTTCGCGCGGAAATCCTTGAACTGGTCGGTCTCGCGAATCTCGTCGAGGCTCTTGTCGCCGCCGAGGCCCTTGTAGTTCGCATGGAGCCAGCGGTAGTCGGACTCGACGTCGGCGGCGAGGTCCTCCATCGTCACCGGCTTGCCGTCGACGGTCGTGTAGTCCTTCATGAACGCACCCTTCGGCACGTCCTTCCACATCACGCCGACGAACTCGTCCGGCGTCAGCTTGTACTGCAGATGGTTGATCTGGTACATCAGCAACGCCTCTTCGCAGTCGTTCATGATGCACGTGTTGTCCCAGTCGAACACCGCATACGGGCGACGCTTGGCGTCGTAGCGCGCGCTCGCGATGCCATGCCGGTCGAGCACCGCCTGCAGGCGCGCGGCGTTGAACGGCGACCAGCGGCCCGGATCGAGCGCGTCCGGCGCGCTCGCGCTTTTCGCGCCGGCCATGCCGGCCTTGAGCAGCAGCGGCGTCGCAGCAGTCGCCGCGGCAAGGGTGTTCATGAACTGGCGGCGTTGCATGGTCTGTCTCCGTTGAAATGCCGAATCGGCTTCGGACGCTGCCCCGCGCGGCGCGCGGCACACCCGTCCCGCGAAGCCGCGACGGCTTCGAATCGGGGGCGGATGATGTGGCGACAGTATTTCGGCAATTTGACGGCGTCCCGCCGCGACACGACGGCGAGTTGATCCGGCGCGACATCCGGCACCTCGCGCCGGCGCGGCGCGTGGCGCGCGTCGTGCATCCGGCCAGCTCGTCGCCCGACACGCGTGCGCAGCGGCCGACATCCCCGCCGCGACTGCCGGAAACCTAGAGCTTTCCCTCCATTTCAGCCCTTCATTAGGAGAAGTCCTCACCTCCGGGGACTGGCGCACGATGCCGAACCGGCTATCATCATTACATCAATCAATGGCACATTAAATGCTGACTGAATAATTCGCCTCCGGACCGCCGGCGGATGCGTTCCGGATCAGCGCCCAACTTTGCCCAGGACCCGCGCCGCGACGAGACGCAATGCGGGCCGACACACGGAGACGCATCATGACCGCCCACCACCCGCTGCCGGAAGTCCACCTCGACGAACTGCCGCAATTCCGCGCGGTCCAGCAGCTTGCGTATCGCTGCGTCGAGACCGTCGGCGCGATGCTCTACCCCGGCATCACCGAGAAGGAAGCCGCGCGCCTCCTGACCGAATGGCTGCAGGACAACGGCGTGCACGACTGGCTGCACAAGCCGTTCGCATGGTTCGGCGACCGCACCGCGTTCGACGGCTTCTCGGGCCTGAAGCACCTGGGCGGCTTCAACCTCGCGTTCTTCCCGAGCAACCGCCAGCTCGAAGCCGACATGCCGGTGATCCTCGACGTCGCGCCCGTGCTCGACGGCGTCGTCGCGGACGTCGGCTACGCGCACTGCCTCGGCCACAACCCGATCCTCGAACAGTTGCAGGACGACCTGATGGACCATCGCGACATGATCGTGCGGCTCGTGAAGGAGCGGCGCCCGATGGCGGAGGTCGCGCAGGCCGTCGACGCGCTGTGCCGCCGCCAGGGCGTCGAGCCGCGCCACAAGGCCTATCCGTTCAAGGCGCTCGCGCACCGCGTCGCGAAGCTCCACAAGCTGTCGAAGCCGCGTTTCGTCGCGCGCTTCGGCCTGAACGCGACGCGCAACCTGCTGCTCGACCAGGGCCGCGCGGCGAAGCAACAGGGCTGGTCGCCGCTGTGGTCGATCGACCGTCGCTCCGAACACGCGCCGGTGCCCGGCCTGTGGGCCGTCGAACCGCATCTCGGCTTCGCCGGCGTCGGCGCGAAATTCGAGGAACTGCTGGTGATCACCGACGACGACGCGTACTGGCTCGACGACGACCTGCCGCACGTGCGCCGCTGGCAGCGCCGCCAGGCCGAACGCGCGCAGGCCGCGGCGAACGTGCCGGCCGCCGCGTGACGCATTACATGCGCACGCTTCCCGAATCCCTGAACGACGGACTCACGATGCAGCCTCTTTCCGACGAAGCGCCGCTGGCCCTGTTCGAATCGGTTCACAGCGAGACGGCCGTCGCGTCCGGCGACCTGACGCTCGCCGTGCGGACCTGGGGCGACCCGGCCCGCTCGCCGGTCGTGCTGGTGCACGGCTATCCCGACGACAGCAGCGTCTGGCAGCAGGTCGCGCCGCTGCTCGCGCGCAAGCACTACGTGTTCGCGTACGACGTGCGCGGCGCGGGCCTGTCGGGCGTGCCGAAGCGCACGGCCGACTATCACCTCGCGAAGCTGACCGACGATTTCATCGCGGTGATCGACACGCTGTGCCCGGGCCGCGCGGTGCACCTGATCGCGCACGACTGGGGCTCGATCCAGGGCTGGGAATTCGTCACCGATCCGCGGCTCGCCGGACGCATCGCGTCGTATACGTCGTGCTCGGGGCCGTGCCTCGACCACGTCGGCTTCTGGCTGCGCGAACGCGTGCTGCATCCGACGCCCGCGTCGCTCGCAAAGCTCGCCGGCCAGCTCGTGCGCTCGTGGTACGTGTACCTGTTCCATCTGCCGTTCATCCCCGAGCTGGGCTGGCGGCTGTGGCTCGGCCGCGCGTGGCCGCGCCTGCTGCGCCGGATCGAGAAGACGCCGGCCGCGCCGCGCGCGACGCAGGCCGACGACGGCGCGCACGGCGTGCGCCTCTATCGCGCGAACTTCATCCGCTGCCTGTTCGCGCCGCGCGAACGCTACGCGCACGCACCGGTGCAGACGATCGTGCCGCTCGGCGACAAGTACGTGAGCCCGGCGCTGTCGGAAAACCTGTCGCGCTGGGTGCCGCAGTACTACCGCCGCGAAGTGGCGGCCGGCCACTGGCTGCCGCTCGCCGATCCCGCGCGCTTCGCGGGCCTCGCCGAACAGTTGATCGATGCGGTCGAATCGGGCGACGAGCCGCCGGCGCTCGCGAACGCACGCCGCCGCGCCACCAGCGGCCGCTTCAGCGGCAAGGTCGCGGTCGTCACCGGCGCGGGCAGCGGCATCGGCCGCTGCGCGGCGCTCGCGTTCGCGCGCGAAGGCGCGACGATCGTCGCGTGCGACATCGATCTCGCGAGTGCCGAACGCACCGCGCTGCTGCTCGGGCTGACCGGCGCGACCGCGCATGCGAAACGCGTGGACGTCGGCTCGGCCGCCGACATGGAAGCGCTCGCCGCGTGGGTCGGCACCGAACTCGGCGGCGCGGACGTCGTGATCAACAACGCGGGCATCGGCATGGCCGGCGGCATTCTCGACACGAGCGAGCGGCACTGGGAGCGCATTCTCCACGTGAACCTGTGGGGCGTGATCCACGGGTCGCGACTGTTCGCGCAGCAGATGGCCGCGCGCGGCACCGGCGGCCACATCGTGAACACCGCGTCGGCGGCCGCGTTCGGGCCGTCGCGCGACCTGCCCGCTTACGCGACGACGAAGGCCGCCGTGCTGATGCTCAGCGAATGCATGCGCGCGGAACTCGCGGAGAAAGGCATCGGCGTGACGGCCGTGTGCCCGGGCTTCGCGGAAACCGGAATCATGGCGTCGACGCACTACGCGGGCGCGAACGCACAGGACGAAGCGCGGCTGCGCAAGCGCGCGACGAAGCTGTACCAGATGCGCGGCCTGAAACCGGAAACCGTCGCGCAGGCGATGGTCGACGGCGTGCTGCGCAACCGGCCCGTCGTCGCGGTGGGCACCGAGGCGCACGCACTGCGCTTCGTCGGCCGCTTCATGCCGTGGCTCGGCCGGATGATCGCGCGCGTGAGCATGGCGTCGCATTGACGGCGCAGGCCGCCGCACAGGAATGGAGACACAGATGACCGAAACCGCCGACTATCACAAGATCAAGGCCCGGCACGTGAAGTTCGACTTCAGCGACACGCCGGTCACGTGGGTGCCGAACGACCCGGGCAGCACGCACATCATCAACACGCTGAACCTGCTGTTTCCGGAAGGCGAGCTGTGGTTCTGCCGCGTGTACAACAAGGCGCTGCCGCACATCACGGATGCGCGCCTGCGCGACGAGGCCGAAGGCTTCCTGCGCCAGGAAGCCGTGCATTCGCGCTCGCACGGCGGCGTGCTCAAGCATTACTACGACCGGCACGGGATCGACACGAAGCCGTTCACGCAGAAGCTGAACTGGCTGTTCACGCGCGTGCTCGGCGAAGCGCCGTTCGGGCTGAAGATCGGCCACACGCGCTTCTGGCTGCGCCAGCAGCTCGCGGTGATCGCATCGCTCGAGCATTTCTTCGGCTATCTCGGCAACTGGGTGCTCAACGCGCACGGGCTCGACGAAGGCCGGGCCGACCCGACGATGGTCGACCTGCTGCGCTGGCACGGCGCGGAGGAAGTCGAGCACCGGACGGTCGCATTCGACATCTACAACCACATGGGCGGCCGCTACCTGGAGCGCTGTGTGCACATGGCGTTCGTGATCGTGCTGCTGCTGTACTTCATCACGAGCGGCGCACGGTTCATGTACCGGCGCGATCCGTCCGCCGGCCGCTACCCCGGTTTCGTGCTCTCGTGGTGGAAGGGATCGCGGCGCGGTCATCTGCCGTCGTTCTGGAAGGTGATCGGCGCGGCGCTGCGCTATTTCAGGCCCGGCTATACGCCGCATCACGAAGGCTCGACGGAGCAGGCGCTCGCGTATCTGGCGCGCTCGCCGGCCGCGCAGGCGGCCGCGCACGGCGGCAACTGGGGCACGTCGAAAGGCGCGTGACCGGGTTCGCCATCGCGTTCGCCACCGGGTTCGCGACGGCCTCGGCGGGCGGCGCCCGCCGAAATGCGTACAATCGCGGCTTCATTTCCCGGAGGTGCCGCGATGGCCATGAAGAAAACCGATCTAGAAAAGAACAAGGCGCTCAAGCTGACGCACGCGATGAAGCAGTCCAGCTCCGCGCGCTTCGGCAAGGGCGCGGACGAAGCGGCGAAGCTCGATCGCCGCGCGCAGCGCAAGCTCGACCAGGAACAGGGCCTCGTGCCGTTCGCGTGCAAGCTCAACGCCGAACTCGTCGAACAGCTGAAGGCGCGTGCCGCCACCCACCCGAACGGGATGACGGGCCTGCTGTCCGAACTGCTCGTGAACGGGCTCGCACAGCGCGACGCGTGAACGCCACGTATCTCGAAAATAGTCGTTGACAACGCCGCACGACATCGACAAACTCGTTCGCATGCCTACGTTCAAGCTCATCGCCATCGCGAATCATTGCCCGATGAACATTCGAAAGAATGGATCACGGGAGGCGCTTGTGCGTTAGCATCCGAGCAGTACCGCATGTCACACAAGGCCTCACCGGAAACGGATGAGGCCTTTTTGTTCTGGTGCGCGTCATCCGTCCGGTTCAACGAATGGAGAAGACGATGGACCAGGCAAGCCCGTTGTTCGACCGCCCCGATTCGCGCCGCGCCGGCGCGATCGCATCGATCGCCTCGATCGCATTACCGACCGTCGTGATCCGCTTCGCGGTCGCGCCGCGCACGACGCTGACCTGGCGTGCGCCGAGCGATGCGGAGATTCGCGCGCATGGCGCGCCGCTGTGGATCACGCGTCCGCCGAGCGTCGACGACTACTGGGTCCAGCCCGGCGACGTGCTGCGCATCGCGCGCGGCGACCGGATCTGGCTCGGCACCGACGACGACCGGCCGGCCGAAGCGTCGATCACGACCGCGTACGTGCGGCGCGGCGAACGGCTCAGACGCACGCTCGCGCAAGTGCAACGTTTGCTCGTCGGTCGATGGCGAAGAAGGGATTGACGATGCGCGACTTCCGCGCGCAACGGGACACCGGAACGCGTGGAATCACCGCATCCGGAAACGGACGCACCTGCGGCGCCGCGCGTCGCAGGTGCGCGTCGAATGACGCGACACGCCGATGCGTGCCGCGCGCGATCGCGCGCCGTGCGCAGCTTTCACACGCATCGTGTGCATCAGGTGCTGGCGGCGAGACGCGGGCCCGTGCTGCGGGGAGTGGAATCGAGGTCGGGGCGTTGCGCCGTCTGCGAGGTCACCCACGGGTCGATGCCTTGCTTCTGCACCTCCTCGAGAAATGACACCCGTGTACGCCAGTAATCCGCCTGTAATTTCGCATCGATGACGCGCTGTTCGGCTGCGAACAGTTCCATGCGCGCCGTCACGAGCATCGACGCAGCGGTTTTTTCCGGCGTGGGGGCGTGCCGCATCGCCCAGCGGCTGATCCAGTTCAACATGCTGACCTCCGTGATGACGGGCGAACCCGCATCGGGCAATCGCAACCGGTCGCGTCCTGCCCGAATGCGCCGCGACCGTCACCGCACTTCACCGCCTGGCCTGCACGGACTGCGACTCCCCCGCGTCGGCAACAACCGGCCGGCGTGTGTGCGCGGTGTATCTATCCTAGAAACACTTGCCGGTTTACGCGATGACGTCTTGCAATCTTTTACACAGAAACCACAGTTGGCCCCGCATCGCAAAATGATGGTTGCGGACGGGACGGCTTCGGAGGAGGATAGCCCGATATCTGGGATCGGCTGGACTGACGAATGTCCGCCGCACGCCGCCGCGCACCCGCGCCGGCCGCGTGCGCGCGTTCGCACATGCGTTGCCTGGCATCCGGTCCGAACCCGTCCTGTACCGCTTCCCGCGCCCGTCCTGCATGCGGATGCGCCGTGCAGTCGCATCGCTTGCATGTCTTCGCGCGGCAGCTGCGTGCGCGGCGTGCGCGATGCCGTTGCGTGCGCATCGGCCGGCCCGGTCCGCCGCGTCATCGAAACGTTTCCATCGCCGCTTCCGTCGTTTGCCTGCCCGCTTCGTCCGAACCGGTAAAATGCGCGCCTTCGTCGCGCGCCGGCCTGTCCGGCCGTTCGCGCGAACGCGCCGATCGTGCCTCGCGACTATATCGTCAGAGCTATCCGCGCTATTACAATCCGCCGATAGCGTGGCAATAGTGGCTGGTTACAGTAGGCCGGCCTCGCGCTGCCCTTACAACAATTCGGCCCGAACAACAAGCAACACGACAACCCGACCGGAGAAACGCCTTCATGGAATCCATCAAGCGGTATTTCGGCTTCGCTGAAGCCGGCACCGACTTCCGCACCGAAATACTCGCGGGCGTCACCACGTTCCTGACGATGGCCTACATCATCTTCGTCAACCCCGCGATCCTCGGCGACGCCGGCATGCCGAAGGAATCCGTGTTCGTCGCGACCTGCCTCGTCGCGGCGCTGGCGTCGCTGATCATGGGGCTGTACGCGAACTACCCGATCGCATGCGCGCCCGGCATGGGCCTGAACGCATATTTCGCGTACACCGTCGTCAAGGGGATGGGCTTCACGTGGCAGGCCGCGCTCGGTGCGGTGTTCATCTCGGGCTGCCTGTTCCTGCTCGTCACGCTGTTCCGCGTGCGCGAGGCGATCGTCAACGGCATCCCGAAATCGCTGCGCATCTCGATCACCGCCGGCATCGGCCTGTTCCTCGGCATCATCTCGCTGAAGACGTCCGGCGTGATCGTCGGCAACCCGGCCACGCTCGTCACGCTCGGCGACCTGCACAAGCACGACACGATCCTCGCGATCATCGGCTTCTTCACGATCGTCACGCTCGACCACCTGCGCGTGCGCGGCGCGATCCTGATCGGCATCATCGGCGTCACGATCCTGTCGTTCTTCTTCGGCGACAACCAGTTCCACGGCGTGTTCTCCGCGCCGCCGTCGATCGACGCGACGCTGTTCAAGCTCGACATCGGCGCCGCGCTGTCGACCGGCATCATCAACGTGATCCTGGTGTTCTTCCTGGTGGAGCTGTTCGATGCGACCGGCACGCTGATGGGCGTCGCGAACCGCGCGGGCCTGCTCGTCGAAGGCAAGATGAACCGCCTGAACAAGGCGCTGCTCGCCGACAGCACGGCGATCGTCGCGGGCTCGGTGCTCGGCACGTCGTCGACCACCGCGTATATCGAAAGCGCGTCGGGCGTGCAGGCCGGCGGCCGCACGGGCGTGACGGCGATCACCGTCGCGGTGCTGTTCCTCGCGTGCCTGTTCATCGCGCCGCTCGCCGGCGTCGTGCCGGCCTATGCGACGGCTCCTGCGCTGCTGTACGTGTCGTGCCTGATGCTGCGCGAGATGGTCGACGTGCCGTGGGACGACGCGACCGAAGCCGTGCCGGCCGCGCTGACCGCGCTGCTGATGCCGTTCACGTACTCGATCGCGAACGGTGTCGCGTTCGGCTTCATCGCGTACGGCGGTCTGAAGCTGCTGACGGGCCAGGGCCGCACGGTGAAGCCGATCGTATGGATCATCGCGGCCGTGTTCCTGTTCCGCTTCTTCTACCTCGGCAGCGAGTGACGCACGCGCGTCGGTGCAAGGCACGATGACAAAACGCCACCTTCGGGTGGCGTTTTCGTTTGCGCGAACGCGTGGCGCGCGATGCGTCGGCGGTGCCCGCCGTAAATGATGCGGGCTCCGAATCGAATCGCTCGGCCTGCGGGATGCACATGGATTCCGGCAATGGCCGGCGAGATCGGGGAACGCCGATCACGAGAATGAATACGCGAACATCCGGCGCGGGCCGCGCGTACTCGCCGCTCGATGCATCGGGCGTGCCGATACGACACGGGCGCCGGTATCCGGCGCCCGCTCCGTCGCTGCCGGTCGTCCGGTTCAGCGCCAGTTCGCCTCGTAGAAGCGCACGTAGCCGCTGCGCAGCGTCACGCATTGCGCGCGCGTCTCGGACAACAGCCGCCGCGCGGCCGCCTCGATGCGCTCGCGGTGCTGATCGTACGCACCGACCATGTCCTCGAAGCGCGGCGATGCCGCACCGAAATGGTCCTCCAGCGCCTCGGCGGTAATCTGACATTGGACGCGCTCGCCATTGACCAGCGCCGTAAATCCAAGCATCAGGTCGCGCCCCGAATATTCGGGTTTTTCATTCGTGAAATGAATCTGCATGGGAGCCGCCTATCGTCCGGTAGAAAGCAAATGACCGCGTCCGTCGTCCGCTACCGGCCGGACGAAAATGTACGCGGGCTCGCCGTCAGAGGCACGATCCACGGGGGTATGGCGCGGACAATGCATGCCGGTTGCATTCCACTTTAGACGGTTTCGCGCAGGAGGCAAATTTTGCGATATGCGTCGTTCCGACGCGCATTTTCGTCAGACCAGCGCGACTCCGGCACCGTTTGCCGGGCGGCGTCAGTGAGGATCGGTGGGCCAGATGTTCAGCGCGATCGCGGCGGTCGTGGCGCCCACCGCAATCGCGGCCGCCCCGTACTGCACCGCGTTGGTCAGATCGAACAGCAGACCGTGGATCGCCACGGCGATGCCGCCCAGCATGATGAAGGTGGCGATGGCCGCCAGCACGACTCTCAGTTCCGTCCGAACCATGATGCGTCTCCCGAACGGATGCATGTCGCGTCGCATGCATGTTGCGATGCGGAACACGGCGCGTGCGTGCTCCATTTCCATGATTGCAGGCGGGCGCTTAAAAGCAAGGGGTTTTTGTACGCGGTCGCGCAACGCGCGCGGCGCTTGTATGATGAGGCGATATCGATGGCGGCGGCCCGCGTGGCGGATGGTGCGGTGCACAGTGGGCGGACCGCGAAGCATGGGGCCCCAGTAAGCGCTAAAGCGCTAACTGGGGCCGACAGGAGACAAGACATGCCTCAATCTTTCGTGCTGCCCGCCACCGCGGGCCGCACCGACCTGCTCGCGCAGGCGCATGCCCGTTCGACCGCGGTCGGCCTGCGCGCAAACGAGCGCCCGGATTTCTCGCCGCTGTCGCGACTCGCGCTGCGCGAACTGCTCGACACGAACCACGCACTGTTCGCGCACGCCCGCCCGGTGATGGAGAACCTGCACGCGCAAATCGCCGACACCCAAAGCCTCGTGCTGCTCACCGATGCCGACGGCGTGATCCTGCACAGCATCGGCGACGCAGACTTCATCGAAAAAGCAAATCGCGTCGCACTGTGCACCGGCGTGTCGTGGGCCGAAGGCGCACGCGGCACCAATGCGATCGGCACCGCGCTCGCATCGGGCCAGGCCGTCGCCGTGCACGGCGCCGAACACTTCCTGCGCGCGAACCATATCCTCACGTGCTCGTGCGCGCCGATCATCGATCCGTTCGGCCGCACGCTCGGCACGCTCGACGTGAGCGGCGATCCGCGCGGCTTCAGTCCCCATACGCTCGCACTGGTGCGGATGTCCGCGCAACTGATCGAGAACCACCTGTTCGCGAACCAGTGCGCGGAAGCGCTGCGGCTGCGCTTTCACGCGCACGAGGACTGCGTCGACTCGCTGTTCGCCGGCCTCGTCGCATTCGGCCCCGACGGCGGACTGATCGCCGCGAACCGCAGCGCGCAATTCCAGCTCGGCGCGACCTTCGATGCACTGCAGCACCAGAGCTGCGACGCGCTGTTCGGCATGCACTTCGGCCAGTTGGCGCAGCACGCGGCGCGCGCGGCCGGCGCACCGTTCCAGCTCACGCTGTCGACCGGCGTGCGCGTGCTCGCCCGCGGCGAATTCGCCGACGCGCACAAGACGACCGTCGCCGTCACGCCGCCCGCCCCCGCTGCCGCGCGCACGCGGGCGCCGGATCCCGACGCGATCACGTTCGCGACGCTCGACACCGGCGACGCGCGGATGGCCGCGGTGCTCGAACGCGTCGCGAAGATCCGCGGACGCGACCTGCCGCTGCTGATCCTCGGCCAGACCGGCACCGGCAAGGAATGGCTCGCGCGAGCGCTGCACCACGCGTCGCCGCGCGCGGACGGCCCGTTCGTCGCAGTCAACTGCGCGGCGCTGCCGGACTCGCTGATCGAAGCCGAACTGTTCGGCTACGAGGACGGCGCGTTCACCGGCGCCCGCAAGCGCGGCAGCCCCGGCAAGATCGTGCAGGCAGACGGCGGCACGCTGTTTCTCGACGAGATCGGCGACATGCCGCTCGCGCAACAGGTCCGGCTGATGCGCGTGCTGCAGGAGCGCGCGGTGATGCCGCTCGGCGGTGCACGCGCGGTGCCGGTCGACGTGCGCGTCGTCTGCGCGACGCACCGCGACCTGCGCGCGATGATCGCCGAAGGCACGTTCCGCGAAGACCTGTTCTACCGGATCAACGGGCTCGCGGTCACGCTGCCGGCGCTCGCCGCGCGCACCGACCTGCCCGTGCTGGTCGAGCGGATTCTCGCGCGGCTCGCGCGCAGCGAGCCGATGCCGGCGCGCGTCGCGGCCGACGTGCTCGACGCGTTCATGCGCCACCGCTGGCCCGGCAACCTGCGGCAAATGACCAACGTGCTGCGCACGGCCGGCATGCTCGCCGAAGACGAAGCCGAAATCACGCTCGCGCACCTGCCGGACGATTTCTGGCTCGACTGCGACGACGCGCCCGCGGCGCATGCCGCGCCCGCCACCACGCGCGAAGCGACGACGCTGCAGAGCCATCAGGCCGCGGTGATCGACGCGGTGCTCGCACGGCACGGCGGCAACGTGTCGGCCGCCGCGCGCGAGCTCGGGCTGGCGCGCAATACCGTGTACCGCTACCTGCGCCGGCACTGACGCCGTCGGCCGGCTGCCCGCCGGGCGCCGGCCGCTCGCACGTTCGGGTATGCTTGGCGCTTGCGTTGCCCTGCATCGTCGGCACTCCGCCGCCCGCTTCGACCCATGACCGATCCCGACCGCCCTCCTCTCGTGCGCATCGAGCCGCTCGGCGCGACGTTCGACGCGCCCGATTCGCTGACGCTGCTCGAGGCCGCCGCGTTCGCGCACGTCCGGCTGCCGCGCTCGTGTCGCAACGGCACGTGCCGCAGCTGCCTGTGCAGGATCGTCAGCGGCAGCGTACGCTACACGATCGAATGGCCGGGCCTCAGCCGCGACGAAAAGGCCGACGGCTATACGCTGCCGTGCGTGGCCGTCGCGACGTCCGATGTCGTGCTGGACGTGCCCGACGCGGAGATGATCGACTGAACGAGGCGCGCGGCCCGTGCGCCGTCCTGCAACGATGATGCCTGCCTGGAGAACGACATGACCCAGTCGACCGATCGCATCGAGAAACAAGCATTGCTCGCCGCGCCGCTCGCGCGCGTGTGGGAAGCCGTCAGCAACGCCGCGGAATTCGGCACCTGGTTCGGCGTGACTTTCGACGGCCCGTTCGTGGCTGGCCAGACGCTGTTCGGCCGCATCACGCCGACGCGCGTCGACGACGACGTCGCGAAGGCGCAGGAGCCCTATGCAGGCGCCGTGTTCGAAATCGTCGTCGACCGGATCGAGCCGCAGCAGCTGTTCTCGTTTCGCTGGCATCCGTTCGCGATCGATCCGAACTTCGACTATGCGTCCGAACCGATGACGCTCGTCACGTTCGGGCTCGCGGAAGCGAACGGCGGCACGCGGCTGACCGTCACCGAAACGGGTTTCGATCGGCTGATCGAAGCACGCCGTGCGACGGCGCGCGAGATGAACGATCAGGGCTGGGCCGCGCAGATGATGCTGATCGCGAAGTATCTGGCGAAGCACGCGTAAGCGCGCCGCGCCGCGCCGCGCCGTCCGGCCGACTCCGCACGTCATTCCCGGTATCCACGTGCCCGCATGCCCGCGCGGCGGGTGCGTGGCATAATCCGCTCCATCGTGATCCATACGCCGCCGCGCATCGCATGCTGAGTCGTCGTCTCCGGAAGCTGGTCAGTCTGATCGGGATGCTCGCCATCCTGATGACGACGCTCGCGCCGACGATCTCGCAGGCGCTGACGACGCAAGGCCGCGTCGACGCACTGCTTGCCGGTTACTGCACGGCCGGGCCGGTGGATACCGGCCACATCGGCGATGGCTCATCGAAGCGCCTGCAAGCCCATTTGCAGGCTTGCGGCTATTGCAATCTGCTCGCGCATACACCGGCCCTCCCCGCGCCCGAACTGACGTTCGCGGCCAGCATCCCCCCTCTCCAGCATCGCGAAGCGACCCGCTTCGAAAGCCTGCGCCGCGCGCTGCCGCTGACGGCCGCGCAACCGCGCGCGCCGCCGTTCGCGTCCTGATTCGTCGTCACAACGCGTGATGCCATCGCGCATCGCGTCGTCCGCACGCGCATGCGCGTGCCCGTCGTGCCACGTTTCGAAGGACGCTCATGTTCGACCGCATTGCTCGCGGCATCGTGCCGTGCGTGCGCTCGCCGGATTCCGGCGGCCGTACGCACGAGCGCGTGCGGCGACGCGTCGAACGCATCGTTCTCCTTGTCATCTCCAACCGGACTACTCGACCATGAAAACCACTTCCATTGTTCGCGGCGCACTCGTCGCACTCGGCTTCGTCGTCGCCCAGCTCGCTCATGCGCACGCGCATCCGAAAACCCTCGAGCCCGCGGCCGACGCGACGCTGTCGAGCGCGCCGCATGAGGTCACGATCGATTTCAGCGAAACGCTCGAACCTGCATTCAGCTCGCTTGCGGTCACCGACAGCCACGGCCAGTCCGTCGCCGACGGCAAATCGGCAGTCGACGCCGGCAACCGCAAGCGGATGCATGTCGCGCTGGCGAACCTCGCGGCCGGCACGTACACGGTCGCGTGGATCGCGGTGGCGACCGACGGCCATCGCACGCAGGGCCGCTACACGTTCACGGTGAAGTAACGCACACGATGCCCGCGCGGCGATCTTCGATACCCGACAAGGAAAGCACTCGATGAAACGTTCGATTCCGGCCAGCCTGCTGTTCACCATGCTCGCGCTGCAGGCGCCCGCCACCTTCGCCGCGTCGGCCGTACAGGCCGATGCATGCTGGATCCGCACGATGCCGGCGACGGTGCCGTCGTCCGGCTACTTCACGCTGAAAAACGGCGGCGACAAGGCCGCCACGCTGACCGGCATCGACACGCCCGCGTACGGGATGGCGATGATCCACGAAACGCAGACGGCCGGCAGCACCGCGAAGATGGTTCACGTCGACGCGGTCGACGTGCCCGCGCACGGCACGGTGACGTTCAGGCCGAAGCACTATCACGTGATGCTCGAGGATCCGCGCAAGCCGGTCGCGCCCGGCGCGAAGGTGCCGTTCACGCTGCATTTCGCCGACGGCTCGACGGTGTCCGTGACCTGCGACGCGAAGGCGCCGTCTTATACGGGCCAGTAGCGGCACAACGCCACGACCGACGGAGACGAACATGAGCAACGAACGCTTGCGACTGGCCCACCGGATCGTCCGCTACCGGACGCCGGTGAATCTCGCCGTGCTGATTGTCTGCGGATTGTGGGCGGCGTGGGTCGCGTGGATGACGCGGCCGTCCGCGATCGATTCGCCGGCGTCGATCGCCGCATACTGCTTGCGCGACACGCGTTGACGCGACGGGGCGGGGTGAGCCGCGCGCCGCCGTGGCATCATGCACGGATTCACCCCGACCGCAGAACCCGCCTTCCGGAGCGCCGCATGTCCGTTCAGACCTGGATGTTGTTTGCCGCAGCCTATCTCGCGACGACGCTGTCGCCGGGCCCGAACGTGCTGCTCGTGATCCGCAACACGGTGCGCTACGGCTCGCGCGGCACCGCCGCGACGATCGCCGGCAATCTCGTCGCGCAGGGCGTGGTCGTCATGCTGGTCGCGCTCGGCGTCGGCGCGGTGCTGGCCGCGATGCCGCCGCTGTTCATCGCGATGAAAGTCGTCGGCGCTGCGTATTTGATCATTCTGGGGATCCGGCAACTGCGCGGCGACCGCAATCGCCGCCCGGCTGACGGCGGCACGGCAATCGTCGAGCCCGATCGCAGCAAGCTGTTCCGCGAAGCGCTGTTCGTATCGGGCAGCAATCCGAAGACGATGATCTTCCTGTCGGCGTTCATGCCGCAGTTCATCACGCACGACCGCCCGCTCGCGATGCAGTTCATCGCGATGTACGCGACGATCGCGTGCACCGTCGTCGTGGTGCACAGCATCTATTCGTTCGGCGTGCGCCGGCTGCATCGCGGCTTCGGCGTCAGCCCGTGGGTACGTGCGGCCAAGCGCGCGAGCGGGCTGCTGTTCGTCGGGCTCGGGATCAAGCTGCTGACCGCACGACAGGCGTAAGCGGCGCATACGCGCCAGCGCCGCGACTCTGCCGGCGCCCACGCGCGAACCGGACCGTCAGTCCATCGCCGCGTCCAGCGCGACCATGATCTCGTCGAACGCCGGCCGCGCATCGATGTCCTCGTTCAAGCACGCAGCCGCCAGCGCGTCGAGCGCGTGCGCACCTGCCCCCGCCTGCGGCTCGCATCGCTCCAGCAACTCGCCGAGCAGATAACCGAACGCCCTGACCTCCAGCCGTTCGAACCGCGCCGCAAGCACGCGGTCGTTCGCGTCGTAGACCGACGCCGCGCCGAAATCGCCGAGCAGCGCGCCGCCCGCGCCGTCGTGCAGGATGTTGTGCGCGTACAGGTCGCCGTGCATGATGCCGCGCGCATGCAGATGCGCGGCCACCGACGCGATGCCGTGCGCGATCCGCGCCGCGTCGGCCGGCGCGAATCGCGCGTCGGCCGCATACACGTCGCGCGTGCAGGACGCGAAGCTCGGCGGCCCGGCGAGGTTCGTCAGCGCCGGATCGACCCGTTCCATCACGAGGCCGTGCGTGCCGTCCGGATGACCGCGCACCTTGCCGATCACCGGAATCATGTTCGGGTGGCGGCCGGCGTGCAGGCACGCGGCCATTTCGCAGTCGGGCAGCCCGTCGCTCGTCACCGCGCCCTTGAACAGCTTCACCGCGACCGCTCGCGGCGCGTGACCGTCCGCGCGCCACTGCGCGCGGTAGATCACGCCCGATGCGCCTTCGCCGAGCTTCTGCTCGCAGGCGAGCGATGCCCAGTCGATGTTCGCGACGCCCGGCTCGGCCGATGCCGCGGCCTGCTGCGCAGCGCCGAACGGATTGCCGGCGGTTGCGAGCCACGCGAGGCGCGGCAGGCGCAACAGCCAGTCCGGCAGCGCGTCGAGCCGGTTCGCCGCCAGACGCACCAGTTCGAGCGCGCGGCACGCGGCCATTTCGGCCGGCAGCGCACGCAGCCGGTTGCCGGCGAGCATCAGCTTCTGCAAGCGCGAGCACTCGCCGATCCCGGCCGGCAGTTCGTCGATCTCGTTGTCGGTCAGGATCAGCCAGCGCAGCGCGCGCGGCAGCGAACCGCGCGGCACCGTGCGGATCCGGTTCGCCTTGAAGCCGATCATGTCCAGCTGCGCGCACGTGCCGAGCACTTGCGGAAATTCGGTGAAGCGGTTGCCGGACGCGAACAGGATCCGCAGCCGATGCAGCCGCGACAGGTCGTCCGGCAGCGCGGACAGCGCATTGCCGGACAGGTCGAGCACTTCGAGCGTGTCCGCCAGGCCGAAGATCTCGCGCGGAAATTCGGTCAGCCCGCACGCGAGCTTCAGTTGCCGGGCGCCCGCCAGCTGGCCGGCCCGCAGTTGTTCGAGAGTGGTCGTCACGGGGAGAAAACGGGTTCCGGTTGCGATGTTCGTCGGATCGATCCGGCGAATTTTACCGGGATCGTCGTCCGCGGCCGCGCAACGCTGTCATACCCCCTTCACAAACGCGCAATGTGACGCTAGAATTGCGGCCCTTGCAGTACCGAAGCAGTCCCGAAGTGCCGACGTGGTGAAATTGGTAGACACGCTATCTTGAGGGGGTAGTGGCGAAAGCTGTGCGAGTTCGAGTCTCGCCGTCGGCACCAGATACGGTTTTCACCGTGTTTCGGACAGATGCAGAAAACCGCGACAGCGCAACGCTTCGCGGTTTTTTTTGTTTCCGGGGATCACGTACACGACCCGATTTCAATGCGGAACCGCCGGCACGAAAGCGAAACGCCCGCAGCCCCGGAGTCGATCCATCACCCGACCCACGACCGGATAGTCGCCCGCATCGCGCCGGCCGAGATCCCGTAACGCTCGTGCAGCGTCGGCAACGCACCCGCGGCGAGGTACGCATCGGGCAGCCCGATCTGCCGGAACGGCACGGCAACGCCGGCCGCCAGCAACGCGGTCGCCACCGCTTCGCCGAGCCCGCCGATCACCGTATGATTTTCGGCGACGATCACCATGCGCCCGCTGCGCGACGCCTCGCGCACGATGGTCGCCGTGTCGAGCGGCTTGATCGTCGGTACGTGCAGCACGGCGGCATCGATGCGGTCGGCTTCGAGCGCCTTCGCGACCTCGAGCGAACGCATCGTCAGGATCCCGGACGAGATCAGCAGCACGTCGTTGCCGTCGCGCAGCAGCTTCGCCTTGCCGAGTTCGAAACGGTAATCGTATTCGTCGAGCACGGCCGGCACGTTGCCGCGCAGCAGGCGTGCATACACGGGGCCCTTGTGCGTGGCAATGGCAGGAACCATCTGCTCGATGTCCAGCGCGTCGCACGGATCGATCACCGTCATGTTCGGCATCGCGCGCATCAGCGCCAGATCTTCCGCCGCCTGATGGCTCGGCCCGTAACCGGTCGTAAGACCCGGCAGCGCGCACACCAGCTTCACATCGAGGTTGTCCTCGGCGATCGCCTGATGGATGAAGTCGTACGAGCGGCGCGTCGCGAACACCGCATAGGTCGTGACGAACGGCTGCGCCCCTTCGTGCGCGAACCCCGCGGCCGCCCCCATCAGCAGCTGCTCGGCCATCCCCATCTGGTAGTAGCGCTCGGGAAATTCCTTCGCGAAGATGTGCAGGTCGGTGTACTTGCCGAGATCGGCGGTCATGCCGACCACGTTGCCGTTCGTGCGCGCGAGCTTCGCGAGTGCATGGCCGAACGGCGCGGCGCGCGTCGCCTGCCCGTCGGCCGCGATGGACGCGATCATCGCGGAGGTCTTCAGGCGCGGCTTGTTGTCGACGGTGCTCATGCGTGTCTCCCTGCTTCGAGTGCATCGAGCGCGAGCTTCCACTCGTGCGCGTCGACGCGAATGAAATGGCTCTTCTCGCGTGCTTCGAGGAACGGCACGCCGCACCCCATCTTGGTGTCGCAGACGATGATGCGCGGCTGCGGCGCGTCATGCCGGCGCGCATTGTCGAACGCGCGCTTCACTGCGTCGATGTCGTTGCCGTCCACGCGTTGCGTATACCAGCCGAACGCGTCCAGCTTGTCGACCAGCGGCTCGAACGCCATGATCTGCGTCGACGGACCGTCGGCCTGCTGGTTGTTCACGTCGACGATCGCGATCAGGTTGTCGAGCTTCCAGTGCGCGGCCGACATCAGCCCTTCCCAGATCGCCCCTTCGTCGAGTTCGCCGTCCGAGAACAGCGTATAGACGAATGCGTCCGAGCCGTTGCGCTTGAGACCGAGGCAGCGGCCGACCGCGATCGTCAGCCCCTGCCCGAGCGAGCCGCCGGACATCTCCATCCCCGGCGTGTAGCTCGCCATCCCGGACATCGGCAGGCGGCTGTCGTCGCTGCCATAGGTTTCGAGCTCGTCGGCCGGCAGGATGCCGGCTTCGAACAGCGCCGCATACAGCGCGATCGCATAGTGGCCGTTCGACAGCAGGAAGCGGTCGCGCCCTTCCCAGTCGGGATCGTCGGGGCGATAGCGCATTGCGCCGAAGTACGCGACGGCGAGCACGTCGGCGATGTCGAGCGCCTGGCCGACATAGCCCTGACCCTGGACTTCGCCCATCAGCACGGCGTTTCTGCGGATGCGGTATGCGCGCTCGGCGAGCGTGACCGCTTCATGGATCGTTTCGGTATCCATCGATTACTCCAGTATTGGATCGGAAGGCATGCAGGTCGAATCAGCGGTTCACGGATCGGGGCACGAGGAACACCAGCAGCGCGCCAACCGTGATCGCAACGGAGATGAACACGAGGCCGGCCGTCGACTTGCCGGTCAGGTCGTTCAGCCAGCCGACGATCGCCGGCGAGAAGAAGCCCGCGAGGTTCGCGACGCAGTTGACGGCGGCGATGCCCGCGGCGGCCGACATCCCGCCGAGCAGCGCCGTCGGCAGCGACCAGAACTGCGACGACGACGCGAGAATGCCGGCCGACGCGATGCTCAGGCACACGATCGATGCGCCGACGCTGCCGAGCATCGGCAACGTCGCGAAACCCGCCGCCGCGATCAGCATCGGCACCGCAAGATGGAAGCGGCGCTCGCGGCGGCGATCCGCGCTGATGCCGATCAGCGGCAGCGCGACGATTGCGCATGCATACGGAATCGCGGTGAACAGGCCGACCCACAGCGGATCGGCGACGCCGGCCTTGCGGATGATCGTCGGCAGCCAGAACGTGAGGCCGTACTGCCCGAGCACGACGCAGAAATAGATCGCGGCCATCAGCCACAGCCGGCGATCGGCCACGAATGCGCGAATCGACAGGTGGGCGGTCGTGTGCGCGGCATCGGCCGACACGTTGCGCGCGAGCAAGGCCTTTTCTGCATCGGTGAGCCATGTCGCGCGGTCGATGCCGTCGTCGAGATACAGCAGGATCGCGAAACCGAGCACGAACGAAGGCAGCGCTTCGAGCAGGAACAGCCACTTCCACCCGGCCATCGACATCGCGCCGTGCAGCGAATGCATGATCGCGCCCGACAGCGGCCCGCCGATGATCCCCGCGAGCGGAATCGCCATGAAGAACAGCGACAGCGCCTTCGCGCGCCGCGCCGACGGGAACCAGTACGTGAGATACAGGATGACGCCCGGCGCGAAGCCCGCTTCGGCGACGCCGAGCAGAAACCGCAGCACGTAGAACGCGGTGGGCGACTTCACGAACACGAAGCTCGCGGAAATCACGGCCCACGTCAGCATGATCCGCGCGAGCCAGCGGCGCGCGCCGACGCGATGCAGGATCAGGTTGCTTGGCACTTCGAACAGAAAGTAGCCGAGAAAGAAGATGCCTGCACCCATCCCGTACACGGTCTCGCTGAAGCGCAGGTCGCTGAGCATCTGCAGTTTCGCGAAGCCGACGTTGACGCGGTCCAGATAGGCACCGAGGTAGCACAACATCAGGAACGGGATCAGCCGGCGCGCGACCTTGGCGTAGGTGGCCGCTTCGAACGTCTGCGCATCGTCCCGTTGCAGCATCATCTCCGGCTGAACCGGCGATGCGGGGTACTTTGCTCTCATGTTTGTCTCCTGCCACGGCCCCGGGTTGTCCCGGGTGCATGATGGGCGGCGCCGCGCGTGTCGCGGCACCGTTGTCAGTGGATCAGCATCCCGCCATTGACGTCCAGCGTGATGCCCGTCAGGTAGCTCGACAGGTCGCTCAGCAGGAACAGGCACGCATTGGCCACATCGCCGGCATCGCCGAGGCGGCCGAGCGGAATCCCCTTGATGATGTCGTCGCGCATCGCGGGCGTCAGCTTGTCGCCGGTGATGTCGGTCTGGATCAGGCCCGGCGTGATCGAATTGATGCGGATGTGGTCCGCGCCGAATTCGCGCGCCATCGCTTTCGCCAGCCCGAGCACGCCCGCCTTCGCGGCGCTGTAGTGCGGGCCGCCGAAGATGCCGCCGCCGCGCTGCGCGGACACCGACGACATGCACACGATGCTGCCGCCGCGCTGTTCCTTCATCGCCGGGAGCACCGCTTGCGACATGTACAGCGTGCCGCGCAGGTTCACGTCGACGATCGCGTCGAAGTCGCGTCCGGAAATCTCCATCGTCCGCACCGGCTGCGTGATGCCGGCGTTGTTCACGAGGCCGTCGATGCGGCCGAAGCGCTCGAGCGTCGCGCGGGCTGCCGCCACGCACGCGTCGCGGTCGGTCACGTCGCACGCGAGCCCGAGATGGCCCGGGCCGAGGTCCGCGGCGGCGGCCTCCGCGTCTTCGCGACGCAGGTCGAGGATCGCCACGCGCGCGCCGTGGGCGGCCAGCGTGCGCGCCGTGGCCTTGCCGATACCGCGCGGCGATGCGGCGCCGGTCACGATGATGGTCTTCTGGTCGAGCAACATCGGTCGTCTCCTGTGTTGATGTGTGTGCAGAGTGTCGGCTCGCCGGACACCTGCATCAACGCGGAAACACTCAGCCATAGTTGAGAAAATTTCAGATGTCGCCGCGCGCTGCGGCGCGGCGTGCTGCAACGCAATATTGCGTGCGGGACGGATGCGCGGCGCTCAGCTCGCGCGGCCCTGCGTGGCCACCTCCCGCTCGATCCACGCGAGAAAGCGCTTCACGCGCGGCAGCTCCGCGTTCTGCCGCGGGTAAACGAGGTGATGCGCGCCGACTTCGACCGCATGAGTGTGATCGAACACCGGCACCAGCAGCCCTTCGCGAATCTTCACCGACGCGAGCATCAGGCTTTCGAGCGCGATGCCGAGCCCGAGCGCAGCCGTTTCGAGCGACATGTACGAGCGGTCGAACGAGAAGTCGAACGTCTTCTGCGCGGCAAGCGGTACGCCCGTCCGGCCGAACCACTGCTTCCACTGGACCAGCGGCGTTTCGGAATAGATCAGACGATGCGCGAGCAGGTCTTCCGGTGCGTGCACCGGATGCCGTTCGAGGTACTGCGGCGACGCGAGCGGCGCGATGAATTCGCCGCGCACGGTCTTCACCTCGAGGTTGTCCCAGTTGCCGTAGCCGTGACGGACGTCGATATCGTAGAAGCCGTTCGAGAACGACACGTTTTCGTAGGAGCACGCGAGGTTCAGCTGGATATCGCCGTTCGCCTCCTGAAACGACGACAGCCGCGGCAGCAGCCACATCAGCCCGAAGCTCGGGCTCGAATGCACGCGCAGGATATCGACCTCGGTGCGGCTCGACGCGCGCTCGGTCGCGCGGCTCAGGTCGGCGAGCGAGCCCGTGACGTCGGCCAGATAGCGTTCGCCGGTGGGCGTGAGGACGAGGCCGCGCCCCGAACGCTGGAACAGCGGCTGACCGATCTGCGATTCGAGGTTGCTGAGCTGGTGGCTCACGGCCGACGCGGTCAAGCCGAGCTCATCCGCCGCGCGATTGACGCTTTTGGTCCGGGCCACGCTTTCGAATGCGATGATCGCCTTGAGCGGTGGAATGCGCATGTTGGAATCCGTTGAAGAGAGCGGTTCGCCCGACAGGCCGGCCGCGATATCGGAACATCGTCCGCGCAGCGGCGTCCCGGTCGATCAGGCGTCAATTCTAGAGCGCCGGCCGGCAGCCGTCGCGAATGTGCGTGTCGCGCGCTGCAAAACGCACGATGGGGCCGCGCTTCCCAATGGATCGATATGCCGGTTCCACGCGCCGCCAAACGCGGATAACCTTTCGTTTCCGTATCGCCACCCAACCCGATCGAGAATCCGCAATGAAACCCGCAATCAGCGTGCTGACCCTCGGCGTCGACGATCTCGACGCCGCCGTGACGTTCTACCGCGACGGGCTCGGCTTGCCGACGCAAGGCATCGTCGGCACCGAGTTCGAGCACGGCGCGGTCGCCTTTTTCGACTTCCAGAGCGGACTGAAGCTCGCGCTGTTCGAGCGCGGCAACATCGCGCACGACGCGGGGCTGCCGTTGACGGCGCGCAGCGCGACCGAGTTCACGATCGGGCACAACGTATCGAGCGAGCGCGAAGTCGACGACGTGATGCGGCAGGCGCTCGCTGCCGGTGCGCGGCTGGTGAAGCCGGCCGGAGCGACGTTCTGGGGCGGTTATTCAGGGTACTTCCAGGATCCGGACGGACATCTGTGGGAGATCGTCTTCAATCCCGCGTTGATGCCGGGCGATTGACGCAGGCCGCGACGTTGCGCGACGCGCGGCTAGCCGTCACAGCACCGGCAACACCGCACGGATATGCTCGGCGAATGCGGCCGTCAGATGCGACGGCCGCTTGCGGTCGAACCGCAGCGTAATGCCCACCGCCGGCAGCGGCGGCAGCCCGCGATCGCCGGCGACGATCGCCAGATCGCCGGGCACCGCCGTTTGCGTCATCACCGCGAACGCCTGCCCCGAACGCACCAGCGCGATCAATCCCGCGAGGCTGCTGCTCGCATACGCGACGCGATAACCGCGCCCGGCGCGATCCAGCGCTTCGCACGCCGCGATGTGGTCGAGCGTATCGGGATCGGACAGCGCGAGCGGCAACGGATCGAACTGCGCGGCATCGAGCCCCGGATAGCCGATCCACACCAGTTGTTCGCGGCGGATGAAATCGTCGGTTGCGCCGTCGTCCGGCAACGAAATCATCGCGAGATCGACCGCCCGCTTGTCCAGTTGCTCGAGCAGCCGCGGCGTCGGCCCGCACACGACCTCGACGATCGCGTGCGGATGCTGGCTCGAGAACTGCCGCAGCAGCGCCGGCAGCCACACCTGCGCGTAATCGTCCGGACAGCCGAACCGGATGGTGCCCGACAACCCGGTCCCGCACAGATCGGCCATCGCCTCGTCGTGCTGCCGCAGGATGCGCTGCGCATGCACGAGCAGCCGCTCGCCGGGATGCGTGAGCACGACGCCGCGCCCGGTGCGCTGGAACAGCGGCTGGTCGACGACTTCCTCGAGCCGCCGCATCTGCTGGCTGAGCGCGGACTGCGTGCGGCCGACCCGCGCCGCCGCGCGGCTGAGCGCGCGCACTTCGGCGATGGCGACGAACGAGCGCAGCAGGTCGATGTCGAGCGAACGTGCCAAGGTATTAGCTCCTTTTCTACCTTGCATAAGAACTATTCGTTTCCATAAAACCAGACCGGCGCCTAGACTGCAAGCGATCCCTGCCCTTGCCCGGAGCATCCCGATGTCCCTGAACGACGACGCAACCTTCTGGCGCAACGCCAGGCAGCACCTGATCCGCTACGGCGGCACGTTCGAGCCGCTGATCGTCGAGCGCGCGCAAGGCAGCTTCGTCTACGATGCGGACGGCCGCGCGATCCTCGATTTCACGTCGGGACAGATGAGCGCGGTGCTCGGACACAGCCATCCGGAGATCGTCGCCGTCATCGGCGAATACGCGGGCAAGCTCGATCACCTGTTCAGCGGGATGCTGTCGCGCCCGGTCGTCGATCTCGCGACGCGGCTCGCCGACATCACGCCGCCGGGCCTCGATCGCGCATTGCTGCTGAGCACCGGCGCGGAATCGAACGAGGCGGCGATCCGGATGGCAAAGCTCGTCACCGGCAAGTACGAGATCGTCGGCTTCGCGCAGTCGTGGCACGGGATGACGGGTGCGGCGGCGTCCGCCACGTATAGCGCCGGCCGCAAGGGAGTCGGCCCGGCCGCCGTCGGCTCGTTCGCGATTCCGGCGCCGTTCACGTACCGGCCGCGCTTCGAGCGCAACGGCAGCTACGACTATCTCGCCGAGCTCGACTACGCATTCGACCTGATCGACCGCCAGTCGAGCGGCAACCTCGCCGCGTTCATCGCGGAGCCGATCCTCAGCTCGGGCGGCATCATCGAATTGCCGCAAGGCTACATGGCGGCGCTCAAGCGCAAGTGCGAAGAACGCGGGATGCTCCTCATCCTCGACGAAGCGCAGACGGGCGTCGGCCGCACCGGCACGATGTTCGCGTGCCAGCGCGACGGCGTGACGCCCGACATTCTTACGCTGTCGAAGACGCTCGGCGCGGGGCTGCCGCTCGCGGCGGTCGTCACGTCCGCGCAGATCGAGGAACGCGCACACGAGCTCGGCTACCTGTTCTATACGACGCACGTGTCGGACCCGCTGCCGGCCGCGGTCGGCCTGCGCGTGCTCGACGTCGTGCAGCGCGACGGCCTCGTGCAGCGCGCGAACGCGATGGGCGAGCGCCTGCGGCGCGGGTTGCTCGACCTGATGGAGCGTTTCGACTGCATCGGCGACGTGCGCGGACGCGGGCTGCTGCTCGGCGTCGAGATCGTCAAGGATCGGCGGACGAAGGAACCGGCGGACGGGCTCGGCGCGAAGATCACGCGCGAGTGCATGAACCTCGGGCTCAGCATGAACATCGTGCAGTTGCCCGGGATGGGCGGCGTGTTCCGGATCGCGCCGCCGCTGACGGTCAGCGAAGCGGAAATCGAACTCGGGCTGTCGCTGCTGGAGCAGGCGCTGAAGCGCGCGCTGTAGCGCCGCCGCCCGCCGATGCCGCACGGCGCACGGACGATCTGCGTACACTATCCGGCAGGCAAGGACGGGCGATGAGGCAAGCGATGGCGACTGCGGCACACGACCACGGCACGAACCAGCACTGGCTGGTCGCGCGCCGCGATCCGGAAACGGGGATCGAAAGCCTGCGCGCGCATTTCAGCGGCCATGCGTACGACCCTCACGATCACGACGACATGCTGATCGGCTTCACGGAGCAAGGCGTGCAGCGTTTCCAGTGCCATCGGTCGCTGCATACGAGCGTGCCGGGCCGCGCGATCCTGATCGAGCCCGGCGCGATGCACGACGGTCATGCGCCGGAAGCCGGCGGCTTCACGTATTCGATGCTGTACCTGCCGCAGGCATGGGTCGAGCGTGCGGCGCGCCGCGTGAATCTTCCCGGCCTGGGCGGTGTCGAAGCCGCGTTCGGCCATACGCTCGTCGACGATCGCAGCCTCGTCGATGCAATCCGCCACGCATTTCTCGCGATCCACGGCAACGAAGGCAAGCTCGCGCGCGACCAGACGCTCGACCGTCTGCTCACGCGGCTCGGCGATCAGGTGCGCAAGTCGCTGTCGGGCAGCGTCGGCGCCGGCGACGTACCGCCCGCGATTGCCCGCGTGCGCGACCTGCTGCACGCGCGGATGGACGGCAATCCCGGTCTCGACGAACTCGCCGAACTGGCCGGCATCGACCGTTTTCGGCTCACGCGGCTGTTCCAGCGCGCATATGGCACGTCGCCGCACGCGTATCTCGTACGCTTGCGCCTGCGCGCCGCGCGGCGGCTGCTCGCGGCCGGCCGCACGCCGGCGCAGGCCGCTGCGGACGTCGGTTTCGCCGACCAGAGCCACCTCGGCCGCTGGTTCCGTCGCGCGTACCGGATGACGCCGGCCGCGTATCGGCGGATGTGCACGAACGTTCCAGACTGATCGCACCCGGTATCCGATCATCAGTGCTTCAACGAGGAGCACTCATGTTCGATACGAAAGTGGCATTGATCGTGCGCGACGATCTCGCGGCGTGGCAGAAACTCAACGTGGTCGCGTTTCTCGCAACGGGCGTCGCGGCCGGCGCACCCGAGGCGCTCGGTGAGCCTTACGAAGATGCGGCGGGCAACCGCTACGGCCGCATGCTGGGCCAGCCGATGCTGGTATTCGCGGCCGACCTGAACGGCCTGCAGGCGGCGCACCGGCACGCGCTGTCGCGCGATGTGACGATCGTGCCGTACGTCCGCGCGATGTTTTCGACCGGGCACGATGCGGCCAACCGCGAAGCGTTTCGCGCCGAGGATGCGGCGAATCTGGATCTGGTCGGCCTCGCGCTGCACGGCCCGAAGAAGGCCGTGGACAAGGCGGTGAAGGGACTGGCGTTGCACGGGTGAACCCGCCGTGCAACGCCGCCGCGTTGGCGATCAGCGGTGAACGAGCACGTTCACGAGCTTGCCGAACGGATCGCGCACGAAAAAGCGCCGCACGCCCCACGGTTCGTCGGCCGGGCCGTATTCGACGGCGATACGTGCCGCGTGGATGCGCGCGAGCGCTTCGTCGAGGTCGTCGACTTCGATCGACAGGTCGGGCGTCGGCGTGCCCGACCCGCCCTGCGATGCGAAGCTGATCTGCACGCTCATCCGCTCGGTGTTGCCGTAGGTTGCGATCCAGCCGAGGTCCATCAGCAGGTCGAGACCGAAGATCTGCTGATAGAAGCGTTTCGCGTCGTCGACCGATTGCGTGTCGACGTTCGCGACGATGCGTTTGACTTTCATCACGTTCCTCCGCACGTTCCACGAACCCGGCAGAATCACAGGCCGCCGGCCCGTTGCAGGCCGGCGGCGTCCTGCCTCAGCCGCCGAGATACGCCTGCTTGATCCGGTCGTTCGCGAGCAGGTTCGCGCCCGTGTCGGCGAGCACCACGCGCCCCGTTTCGAGCACGTAGCCGCGATCGGCCACACCGAGCGCCTTGTTCGCGTTCTGCTCGACCAGGAACACCGTGACGCCTTCGTCGCGGATCGTCCGGATGATATCGAAGATCTGCGCGATCACGAGCGGCGCGAGGCCGAGCGTCGGCTCGTCGAGCAGCAGCAGGCGCGGCTTGCTCATCAGCGCGCGGCCGATCGCGAGCATCTGCTGCTCGCCGCCCGACATCGTGCCGGCGCGCTGCGTCGCGCGTTCCTTCAAACGCGGAAACAGCTTGAACACGTGCTCGATGCCGTCGTCGATCTCGTGACGGCTCGCGAAGAAGCCGCCCATCTTCAGGTTCTCGAGCACCGTCAGGCTCGGGAACACGCGCCGCCCTTCCGGCGAGATCGCCATCCCCTGCCGCATGATCTGGTGCGTCGACATCGCGGTGATGTCGTTGCCCTCGAACAGCACGCGGCCCGACGATGCGCGCGGCGTGCCGCATACCGTCATCATCAGCGTCGTCTTGCCGGCGCCGTTGCTGCCGATCAGCGTGACGATCTCGCCCTTGTTCACCTCGATCGACACGCCCGCGAGCGCCTCGACCGCGCCGTAGTGCGTATGGACCTGTTCCAGCTTCAGCATCACTCTTCCCCCAGATACGCCTTGATCACGCGCGGGTCGTTGCGGACCGCTTCCGGCGTGCCGATCACGATCGGCCGGCCGTGCTCCATCACGAGGATGCGGTCCGACACGCCCATCACGAGGCTCATGTCGTGTTCGATCAGCAGCACCGATACGCCGAACTCGCGGCGCAGCTTGTCGATCAGGTGCTGTAGCTCGATCTTTTCCTGCGGGTTGAGGCCGGCCGCCGGCTCGTCGAGCATCAGCAGGCGCGGCTCGGTGATCATGCAGCGCGCGATTTCCAGACGCCGCTGGTGCCCGTACGACAGCGTGCCGGCCGGCCGGTTGGCGACTGCCTTCAGCCCCATCCGGTCGAGCCATACCGCCGCGCGTTCGAGCGCTTCGTGCTCGGCGCGCCGATACGCGGGCGTCGAGAAGAGGCCCGGCAACAGCCCCGACTTCACCTTGCGATGCTGCGCGACGAGCAGGTTCTCGACGACCGTCAGCGACTTGAACAGCCGGATGTTCTGGAACGTGCGCACCAGGCCCTTCAGCGCGATCTTGTGGCTCGGCAGCCCGCCAATCGCGTGGCCGTCGAGCACGACGTCGCCGCCGGTCGGCTTGTAGAAACCGCCGACGCAGTTGAACACCGTGGTCTTGCCCGCGCCGTTCGGCCCGATGATCGCGAAGACCTCGTTGCGGCGCACGTCGAAATCGATGCCGTCCACCGCGAGCAACCCGCCGAAGCGCATCTGCAGCCCGGCGACCTTCAACAGTTCTGCATTCGCGCTCATTGCGGCAGCTCCACGTGGGGACGGCTCGCGGGCAACAGGCCCTGCGGACGCCACATCATCATCAACACCATCACCAGACCGAAGATCAGCATCCGGTACTCGGCGAAGCCGCGCGCGACTTCCGGCAGCACGGTCAGCAGGATCGCCGCGAGAATCACGCCGAGCTGCGAGCCCATCCCGCCGAGCACGACGATCGCGAGGATCAGCGCCGATTCGATGAAGGTGAACGATTCAGGATTCACGAGGCCCTGACGCGCGGCGAAGAACGCACCGCCGATACCGGCGAACGCCGCGCCGAGCGTGAACGCCGACAACTTGATGCGCGTCGGGTTGAGACCCAGCGAACGGCACGCGATCTCGTCGTCGCGCAACGCTTCCCACGCGCGGCCCATCGGCATGCGAATCAGGCGGCTCGTCACGAACAGCGTGAAGCCGACCAGCACCAGCGCGATCAGGTACAGGAAGATCACCATGTGTTCGCCGCTGTATTCGAGGCCGATCAGCTCATGGAACGTCTTCGCGCCTTCGACGCTCGCCGAGCGCGCCATCTCGAAGCCGAACACCGTCGGCTTCGGAATGCTCGAGATGCCGTCCGGGCCGCCGGTCAGGCTCGTCAGGTTGTTCGCGAGCAGGCGGATGATTTCGCCGAAGCCGAGCGTGACGATCGCCAGATAGTCGCCGCGCAGGCGCAGCACCGGGAAGCCGAGCAGGAAGCCGAACGTCGCCGCGGCGATCGCCGCGATCGGCAGACACTCCCAGAACGACAGCCCGAAATACTGGTTCAGCATCGCGTACGTATAGCCGCCGACCGCGTAGAACCCGACATAGCCGAGATCCAGCAGCCCCGCGAAACCGACCACGATGTTCAGCCCGAGGCCGAGGATCACGTAGATCAGCGCGAGCGTGGCGACGTCTACTGCACCGCGCGAACCGAAGAACGGCCATACGAGGCCGACCGCGAGCATCACCCAGATGATCACGCGCTGCTGCTGCGCGCCCATCGCGGGCATCGCCGGCAGCTTCACTGCCGATTTCGCGCGCACGAGCCACGGCTTGAACAGCTGGAACAGGAACACGGCCGCGACCGCGATCCACACCGGACGCCAGTGCGGCGTGAGCACCACCTGATAGCCGTCGAGCTTCAGCTGCAGGCCGAGCACCGGGATCGTGAGGATCGCCGTCAGAAGCGCGGCGGCCACTGCATTCTTCAGCGCCTGGCCGACCGATGCGTCGGCGGCCGGGCGGCGAACGGAAAGGACTTGACTCATCTGCGTCTCCCTCAGACCTTTTCGATGTCCGACTTGCCGAGCAGGCCGGTCGGACGGAAGAGCAGGATCAGCACGAGCAGGCCGAACGCGACCACGTCCTTGTACTCGGCCGGCATGTAGCCTGCGGCGAAGGTTTCGGCGAGGCCCAGCAGCACGCCGCCGAGCATCGCGCCCGGGATGCTGCCGATCCCGCCGAGCACCGCGGCGGTGAACGCCTTGATGCCCGCGACGAAGCCGATGTACGGATTCAGCTTGCCGATCGTCAGCCCGATCAGCACGCCGCCGACGGCCGCCAGCATCGCGCCGAGCACGAACGTGAACGAGATCACGCGATTCGTGTCGATGCCGAGCAGGTTCGCCATCTTCATGTCTTCGGCACACGCGCGGCACGCACGGCCCATCCGCGAATGCGAGATGAACAGCGTGAGCGCGATCATCAGCACGATCGTCACGCAGACGATCAGCAGACGCGCATACGGAATCGTCACGTCGTAGTCGCCGCCCAGATGGATGTCGAACGCGCCGGAGATCAGCACCGGCACCGACACGTCGCGCGCGCCCTGGCCGATCTGCACGTAGTTCTGCAGGAAGATCGACATGCCGATCGCGGAGATCAACGGCACGAGGCGCGGGCCGCCGCGCAGCGGGCGATACGCGACGCGTTCGACCGCGAAGCCGTACAGGCCCGTCACGATCACCGACACGATCAGTGCGGCGCCGAGCACGAGCGGCAGCGGATAGCCGGCGGAAATGCCGATTGCGGTGAGAGTAACCAGGCCCACGTACGCGCCGATCATGTAGATCTCGCCGTGGGCGAAGTTGATCATGCCGATGATGCCGTAGACCATCGAATAGCCGATGGCGATCAGCGCATAGATCGCACCCAGCGTCAGGCCGTTGACCAGCTGCTGGGCGAATTGAGGAAAGAAGTCAGTCATGTGCGGGAAGCTCCCGTTGGCATTGGGACGCATGCCGTCGCCGGATCACGGCGTTCGGCAGCGCGCAACGCACGGTGTCGTCTCGGGCCGCCCTCGTCGGCCGCGCACGGGGAATGCGCGGCCAAATGCGCACGCGCCCCGTCCGGGTCTCGGACAGGGCGGGTGCGCGGGCGGGTACTTCGTTATTACCGGGCGGCGGTCTTCGTCGCGTCCTTGTGCCACGTGTAGACGACGAACTTGAACGCCTTCAGGTCGCCCTGTGCGTCATACGCGACCTTGCCGATCGGCGTGTCGAACGTCGTCTTGTGCATGTACGCGGCGACCTTCGTCGGATCCGTCGTCTTCGCGCCTGCGATCGCATCGGCGATGATCTTCACCGCTGCGTACGACGGCATCTGGAACGGGCCGTTCGGGTCGCGCTTCTTGTCCGCGAATGCCTTCACGAGGCCTGCGTTGGCCGGGTCGGCCGAGAAGTCGGCCGGCAGCGTGACCAGCATGCCTTCCGAAGCCGGGCCGGCGATCGCCGTCACGTCCTTGTTGCCCACGCCTTCAGGGCCCATGAACGTCGCCTTCACGCCCTGCTCGCGCGCCTGGCGCATCAGCAGGCCCATTTCCGGGTGGTAGCCGCCGAAGTACACGAAATCGACGCCTTGCGACTTCAGCTTCGTGATGATCGCCGAGTAGTCCGAATCGCCGGCGTTGATGCCTTCGAACAGGACGACCGGGATCTTCGCGGCTTCGAGGTCCTTCTTCACCGACGACGCGATGCCCTGGCCGTACGACTGCTTGTCGTGCAGGACCGCGACCTTCTTCGGCTTCACGGTGTTGATGATGTAGTGCGCGGCGGCCGGGCCTTGCTGGTCGTCGCGGCCGATCGTGCGGAAGATGAAGTGGCGCTTCTTGCCTTCCGTCAGCTGCGGCGCGGTGGCCGACGGCGTGACCATCACGATGCCTTCGTTTTCGTAGATGTCGGATGCGGGAATCGTCGAACCCGAGCACACGTGGCCGATCACGTACTTGATCTTCTGGCTGACGATCTTGTTGGCGACGGCGACGGCCTGCTTCGGCTCGCACGCGTCGTCCATCATCACCACTTCGAACTTGTTGCCGCCCGCACCGCCGGCCGCATTGATCTGCTCGATCGCGGTCAGCGCGCCGGCCTTCACCATGTCGCCGTATTGGGCGACCGAGCCGCTCATCGGACCAGCGATGGCGATCTTCACGGTTTCCGCTTGCGCGGCGGCGGCGCCGGCGGCGAACAGCACGGCGGCGACGGAAATGGACGTAAGACGGGACAGCGTCATCTGGGAGCTCCTCGATGTTGTTTAGTCATACGGGCAAAGGCGGCATGACTTGCGCAATCGAACAGCACCCGGGGCGAGGACATGGGACACGCCCGAGACACATGAAGACGGACCTGCGGATGGATGATGCGTAGCGGGGCCCGGCTCTTGCAGTCCCCAACGGGGACGTCTGGTTCGGAAAGACATCGTGATGCGTCTTGCATTGCGCAAGCGTTTCGCCTGCCCCGCTTGCCAACTGCTCGTTCGGAGGGATGGTCCGACAGCCGTTGGCAAGGCAGTCGAAATTATATGGGCGTTTTTAAATCGTCTGTCAAAAATGCCGGCATACCGAGGGAAAACACGGAGAAACTTGCCGGGTTGAGGGTGGCGATCGGGAGCAACTTGACGGGCAGGATAACGTTTGCGGCGGGTGCAATTGGGTTGCTATTTTGGATGGGATAGCGGGCCGCGGCCTTGTTAGAACTGGGTTTTCTGGAAGTGGTCGGTCGCGGGAGGCCGTTTTTGAACGTTTTGGGGGCGGATCGGCGAGAAGCTATCGTCCGATGATTGCGCGCGCGTGCACCGATACGGGGCGGTCGGATTGTGCGGCCAATCCTTCCAGTTCCTGACGGAAGATTGCGCATCGAAAGCTTGTTGTGATTTTCATGAAATAATCCGGATTCGCTTCAGCAATCCAGCCAGCCTTCCTGCGAGTCGCGCCCACCGCGCTTCGTCGTCGCTTCAGGGCCGCTTCGACGCCCATCCGTCGCCGAACCGCCAGCCAGTGATCTGCCGTTCTCTTCATTGCATATCGCCTGCTTCGGATCGCCGATGAATCAGTCTCTTCGCTTGTCCTCCGCCGCCGCGCTCGCTTGCGTGCTTGCTCTTTCCGTTTCTACTGCCGATGCTTCGGGCCGCGATTCGCTGGTCGAGCGTTCGGGCAGTGCCAATGTTTTTCGGGCGGAACGTCGGACGGTTGCTCGAGATGACGGGCGGGTGGTTACAACAACGACGCGGCAGAATCAGTACGCGGCGCCGGTCGAACACAGTCCGTTCGATACGCCGGATACGCGGCCGCTGCGGGTTTCCGGCGATACGCTCGTGCCGCTGCCGGCAGCGGAACGTGGGTCTCGCGACTCCGTTTGGCCGTCGAATCGTGTCGAACTCGGTGCGGGCGGCAGCGATAGCTTCGGTCGCGCGTTACCCGGACACGAACAGCGCGAACTCAACTGGAATGAATATCTGCGGGCCAATGGGTCACATGCGGCCGGCGGCCAGAATTCGTATGCCCTAACGCGGCCTTTCGATGCCGCACGTGGACCACACGGTGCGCCGAATCCGTACGATCCGTCCGTGCCGCAACCAGAGACGCGGACGTTTTATGACGACGGCGCCGGGTCGCATTGCATGGCGACGGGCGGTGCGGGGACCGCGCAGTCGTCTTGCAATATTACTTGGTGATGTTTGGTGGTGACGATCCGCGGCGCGTTAATACGCTCGCCTTCGCTCGCCTTCCGGATCGGCGGCTATCGACCCGAAGCGGCCCTTCAGATTTATCCAAAGCGGCCAATCGTTGCGACCTGCGGCGGGATTTTATAGCCTCGCTCGATGAGTATCTTGGCCTCGGCGCGACTGCGGAATCATTCCCGATTAAATCGCTTCTCCCGCAGCGTGCCGTTGGAACCTTCAACGGAGTCGTTCTGCCAAGGGCGGCAAGAACGGACACAGCGTGTACGATCTGGTCTTCAAGAAAACCATCCAAGGAGAGAGGAATGAATCCGGAACAGGCCCGAGCCGAAGAAACCCAGGCGATGGAGCGCATGGTGGCCGCCACGCTGCGCGTGCAGAGTACGTTCGCTTCGATGCAGAAGCAATTTCCGCCGCAAGGCAGCGGCGAGCCTTCGCCGTTCGCGCTGCAAACCTTTGATGCCGCCCTGCAGGAACTTGAAGACGCACAGGCCGCGTTCGATGCGCTGCTGAACGATCTGATCGACGGTAACCGCTAAAGGCTACGCCCTTATCCGCACCGATTGTCGACGATCTAAAAAGCTGTGCCGAACGGCCGTTCATGGCCGCTTCCAGACGCTGAGGCATGCAACAGTCGCGAGTTCCGATTGTCCGCGCGCAGCTTGCTAATCAGAAACCCAGCCTCACCAAGGCGTCTCTATCCATTCGTCCCGCCAGGTTCAGAACCTCACCGGCTAAGCTGTCCGAAAACCCGAGCCCATACCGACCGAACGCGTCGCGCGCGGTCTTCCAGGAGATACGAAGCCGCGAGCGTCAAGAGACCTGAAATTGCACCTGTCACGATGTGTTCGACATAGGGAATACGGTAGTGACTCGTGTGCGAGTAAGCATCGCCCAACGTCGTCAGAACGCCAACGATCAGCGCATTACCGTATCGATGTCCGTACAGTTTCGTCGCCGGCGTGAAAGTCAAAAGTACAGCCAGTAGCCCGGTAAACAATCCCGTATGAAGTGCAATACTCCAGTGTGCAACGCTCATGACGTTTCCCCAGCTCCCTGGCATGCAGGTCATGCACGCACTGGTCGGCTGCCAGAAACGCTGGACAAACAGCCTAACGCGTTGCTTCCACTCGATTGACATGATGCATTCCCGTCAATGCCGTCATCAGGCCCGGCCCAATCATACGTATCGTTGAAGCACCCTTCACCGCGGCGAAACCACAATCGCCGCCCGCCGATTCTGCATCCTCCCGGCAGGCGTCCGGTTATCCCCGACCGGATCGCTTTTCCCCTTCCCGACCACCGAGATCCGCTTCCCGTCCAGCCCCACATCCACCAACTCGATCGCCACCACCTCCGCCCGCCGCTTCGACAACTCCAGATCGTAAGCCGCCTCCCCCTCCTGATCCGAGTACCCATAAACCCGAACGCCATTGATCCCCGCCGACTTCAACGTCCGGCCAATCCGCTCGACAATCCGCCTGACATCCGGCTTGAGGTTATACCGATCGAAATCGAACAGAATCGGCCCCGTCGACCCGAACTCGAATCCCTGCTCGGTCTCCTGAAACCCGGCCGACTTCAGCGCCGTGACCTGCGTCTGCGTGAGCCCTCGATGCAGCGGCGCCGTCTTGCATCCGCCAAGCAGCAGGCACAGCAACACCGAACTCCAGACGCACATCCCGACGCACACTCTCCCACTGCTCAATGGCAACGAGCTTTTCATGATCGTCCCCTTCCTGCGCGCCCGCGTCGCGTGCGCTTTTTATCCCGCCGCTGCGGCCTCGTCCGCAGCGCGAAACGATCGCCATCACACCCGCCCGGCGACCGCTTCCGCCAGTCGCCACGACCCCGGCCGCGCTCGCTTGGCGCGGTACATCGCGGCATCCGCCGCGCGCAGCAAGCCGCTCGCATCCGACGCGTGGTCGGGATACAGCGCAACGCCGGCACTCATCATGGTGGCCACCATGCGTCCGTCGGACAGCTCGATCGACGGCACCATGCCGGACAAAATCTCGTCGGCGATCCGGCACACGCTGTCCGCTTCGCGCACGCCCGCCAGCATCACCGCAAACTCGTCGCCGCCCAGCCGGGCGACGAGATCGGTCTCGCGCACCTGCGTGCGCAGCCGCGCCGCGACACCGATCAGCACCGCGTCGCCGGCATCGTGACCGAGGCCGTCGTTGATCTCCTTGAAGCGGTCGCAGTCGAGATACAGCACAGCGACCCGCTGCCCCGTCACCACGGCATCGCACAACGCAACCGACAGACGCGACTCGAACTGCACGCGGTTCGGCAAACCGGTGAGCGCATCGTGCGTCGCCTTGTGTTCGAGCGACGCGTTTTCATCGCGCAGCGTGTTCTGCCAGTCTTCGAGTTCGTCGAGCAGCGCATTGAAGTCGTCGCCGAGCTGGTTCAGTTCGGCAATCGCCACGGGCTCGACGCGCCGCGCGAACGCACGCTCGCGCCGCACGGCGTGCGCGACACCGGCGAGCGCGCGCAGCGGCGCGACGATGTTGCGCAGCAGACGCTTCGAACTGATATAAGCGCCAAACACGCTGACGACGAGGCAGCCGAGAATGCCGCCGATGCCGCCGATCAGGAACCCGAAGAACTGGTGTCCACGGCCGCGCACGATCACCTGGCCGACGACGATGCCGTCATGCATGACCGGCGCCGTGACGGGCCCCGGCAACGCGAGACTGGCGACGCCGCGCTCGAGCCGCGCGATTCCGTCGGTGACCGGCAACTTCCACGTCGCGAACAACTGCCCCTTGCCGTCGGTGACGACGACCTGCGCGACGTCTTCATCGGCGGCGATCATCGCGATGGCCTCGTTCGCCGCGACGCGGTCGCCGAACACGAGCGCCGCCTCGACCGTATAGCCGAGCGAGCGGGCGAGCAGGTTCAGGTTGTTGCCGGCATACGCGCGCAATGCGATCACTGCGACGACGATCAGCGACACGGCAGCCATCGCGACCGCCACGAACGCGAGGCGCAGGTGCGCGCGGCGCAACACGCTTTGCAGCGTCGGGCGCGGCACGCGTGAAGAGGAAATGGGGGGCGCGGAGCGTGTCATGGCGTCACCGGCCGCCGCGCGAGATTGAGCACATTGGGATGGACCCGCACGCCGCTGCGCTCGACCGCATCCAGATTGACGTCGAACGTCACACGCTCGCCTTCGACGGTCAGGCAGAACATGCTGCCCGCGGTGCAGGACGGATCGTGTTCGTCGATGGTCAGCACCGCGCGACCGGCCACCGCGGTGCGCACGCGCGTTCGCTCGTCGTTGCCGAGCGCGCCGAGATAGACGATGTCGCACGCGATCCCGAGCGCGGGATCGTCGAAGCGCACGCGCTGCACGTCGAGCACCGTCGAGCCGGCCTGCAACGTGTCGGTCAGGCCGCTCGCGTAGTCGGCTCTGCCCGTCACGCACAGGTGCAGGCGCACGGGCGTGGTCGGCCAGCGCGTGAAACTCACGATGCCGAGCACGACCTGGCGCACGGCGGAGTCGTGTGACGAAAAGGCGGGAGCGGTCGGATTGGCGGGGGTCGTGGTGCCGGCCACGCGGATCGTGTCGACCGGATCGCCGGCATCGGCAGGCGCGCCCGCGAGGACGCCCGGTGCAATGCTCAGAGCGCAAACGATTGCGACGAACGCGTGACGCAGCGTGGCGACTCGGCGCTGTCTGCCGGACGCCTTCCGCGCGGCGATGGCCGCCGCGCACGCTGGCGTCGATGCGACTGCAAGACCCGCAGCCGCCGCGCACACGCTCGCATCCATGATGAATACATCTGCTGCCGTCGTTCCCGGTGCTGCGTCCTGCCTGCCATGCGCGTGCAGTCACCGTATCGCGCGCACAAGTGCTTCCATCTTAGGTAAAAATTCGTATCCCAAACCAGTGGGATACACCCGCGAATGGCGGGAGAAAGTCTGTTGAATCGGTGCTGTGCACGACGACAAGGTAACGATGCGGCCTAACGCCGATTCACCTGCGACACCGAGGCATTTATCAGCGGATAGGACGACCGTGCGGGTCAAACTTCATATGTTCCTCAGCGGGGCACGGAACTGTTTACGCAGCACACCGATACGCAACCAGTAAAAGTTGCTGGGCGATTCCGTCGCCAACCCGAACGGATCCGTCGCGCGATGTTCGACACGACGAAAGCTGATGCGCCAGGAAAAACGACGCTTATTTCGACTTGCACAATACCGTCCGGAACACATACCCGTTCCCGTCCTTCACGGCCTCCGACACACGGTCGTCGCCGACGCGCGCGAACAACCCCGCACGGCTGTCTTCGCGACACGCGCCTGCTGCCGAATACGTCGTCCGTACCAGCACGTGCGAAAACAGCGTCCGGGTTTCGCTACTTCCTATTAGATAGGTGGGCCCGATCAGCAACGGCACTGCCCAGATCACCATACCAATCGGCGCTAGCGTGGTAATCACCTGGCGAAGCCGCTCACGACTATCCCTCTCGTTCTTCTTAAGTCCGAACCTGAGTCTTTTCCAGGCCACGGTCATCCGTTCAGCGCCGTCCGTACTGAATATCCTGACTTGAATCGCAGCATGCTGAACGATCATGCTACCGATCAGGAAAACCATCTGAAATACAAAGAATGCAACAAGCACAAGTCCCGCTGCCTGAACCAAATGCAGCACGAAAAATACGGAAGCTGACAAGCCAACGAAACTGGAAAAATGATCGACGGTTTCATGCGTCAACGCCAAGACGAGCTTCTCCGCGTCCGAGTGCGCAAGCCAGAGCGCGACCGACGCAACCGCCAGATACGCGCCCTTTCCCAATACCTTGCTCCACGTCCAGCGCGCGAGCAGAAGCAATACATGGAAAATGTGCCGCGCAGCTGCGTATGCCAGAAGAAGAAATACGAGTATCGAGAAACGGCCGATCCACATCATATCCAGCCCGATCCACAAGACTCCGCAAAGCAACGACAACATCGCGACCAAACCATAAGCCACGTTGACGTCCGGAGGAAGTTCCGCGATCGGGCGCAGTTTCCGCATGACTCTGACGGTGCGACGGATCAGCCATGTTCGAAACGGCCGCAACATGGGTATCCATTCACGCAAGATCCGGTACAGCATCGTTGCCGACATCGCGCCGACAAGAAGTCTGATCACGAATTGAAACCTGATGAGCGGCAGCATGACGATCAGTCCGGCCAACAGCGCTGCGCTGCGAACGATCGGCGATCGATGCCACGGAACGGCGGGAGGTCGATGGGTCTCGGGAATATTGTTTTCGGACATTGCGGGTTCAGATGGCCAGTTGGCAAATTCGAGGAAGTCGCTGCCCCCAGATGCGTCAGCCATTCCGGAAGAGAAAAGCGCAGTTCGAGCGACGCCTTCGTATCCGGCTTCGTGCGGCCGGCCCGCCTAGCGTACAACCTGAGCGCCCGCCGCGGCAACCTCGTCTCTTGCGAAACGCGCCCAATTCGCGCATCGCCGTGTTCCCGAGTATCCTTGCTGATCATTCGATTGAAATTCCGAGCACCCGGCCGAAGCGCTTATCGCCGACGCCGCGTGTCGATCATCAACCGTTTATTTCGTCTTCCCTCATGGACTTCGACGTAATCGTTCTGGGCGCAGGCATCGTCGGCGTCTCCGCCGCGCTGCACCTGCAGGATCGCGGTCGCAAGGTCGCCCTCGTCGACCGCGGCGCACCCGGCGAAGGCACGAGCTTCGGCAACGCCGGATTGATCGAGCGCTCGTCGATCGAACCGTATCCGTTTCCGCGCAGCCCGTTCACGCTGATGCGCTACGCGCTGAACCGTTCGACCGATCTCTACTGGCACAGCACGTCGCTGCCGGCATTCGCGCCGTGGCTCGCGCGTTTCTGGTGGGAATCCGCGCCGATGCGTCACGCAGCCGCGTCGCGCGACATGCTGCCGCTGATCGAGCGCTGCATCGTCGAGCACGACGCGCTGATCGCACGCGCCGGCGCCGGAGAACTGGTGCGCGCAAGCGGCTGGATGGAAGCGTTCCGCACGCCGGCCGCGTTCGAGCGCGCGGTCGCCGATGCAGCGCTCACCGCGCGCCGCCACGGGCTCGGCATCACGCCGCTCGATGCCGCCGCACTCCGCGCGCGGGAACCAAGCCTCGCACCGGGCTTCTGCGGCGCGCTGCACTGGCTCGATCCGAAAAGCGTCGTCGATCCGTCCGCGCTCGTCAAAACCTACGCGCAACTCTTCGTGCAAGGCGGCGGCACGCTGCTCACCGGCGATGCCGCGAGCCTCGACGCGCTGGCGCCCGGCTGGCAGGTCACGACGGACGAAGGCCGGATCGCCGCGCCGTCCGTGGTCGTCGCGCTCGGGCCCTGGTCGGACACGGTGTTCGGCAAGTTCGGCTACAAGATCCCGCTGCGCGAGAAGCGCGGCTATCACATGCACTACGCGCCGTCCGAACGCGGCACGCCGTCGGCGCCGATCGTCGACCGTGAATACGGCTACGTGATCGCGCCGATGCGGCGCGGCTTGCGGCTGACGACCGGTGTGGAAATCGCACGGCGCGGACTGCCGCCGACGGGTGTGCAGCTCGATCGCGCGGAACGCATGGCGCGCCCGGTGTTCGGTTTCGGCGAGCGGCTCGATCCGCAGCCGTGGCTCGGCTTCCGCCCGTGCACGCCCGACATGCGGCCGGTGATCGGCCCCGCGCCCGCGCATCGCGGGCTGTGGTTCTCGTTCGGGCACAACCATCACGGTCTGACGCTCGGCCCCGTCTCCGGCCGGCTGCTGGCCGAGATGATGACGGGCGAGACACCGTTCACCGACCCGACGCCCTACCGCGCCGACCGCTTCTGATTCTCGACGTCCGAACGCGCAAACGATCGGAACGTCGGTCGGAACGTCTGACGGCCCGCACTCAGTCGAGCGCGCGGCCGAAGATCTCGATCACCTCGTCGAGGTGCTCGGCCATCGCACGACGCGCGGCCTCCGGATCGCGCGCGCGGATCGCATCGAGAATCGCACGGTGTTCGAGCTCCGACCGATGCGGCATGTCGTTCGGCATGTACAGCGACTGCAGCCGCTGGAACATCAAATCGTACTTGTGCGCGAGCAACTGCTTGATCATCAGCGCATAAGCCGGATTGTCGCTCGCTTCCGCGATACGGATATGAAACAGCCGGTCGCCCGGGTGCGTGAGCGAACCGCTGCGGTTGTCTTCCTGGTTGCGCAGAAACGCGTCGTGAATGCCTTCGATCTGCGCGTCCGAGCCGTGCTTCGCCGCGAGCGACGCGGCTTCCGGCTCGATCAGCCGGCGCGCCTGCAGCAGCGCGAACGGCGGAATCTCGGTATCGAGGTCGAGCTCGATGCCGAGCTCCGGATCGATCTCGACGATCGAAAACGGCGCGACCTTCGTGTCGATCTGCGGCGCCGGCGCGGCGGCCGCCTCCGGCTGGCGCACCTTCACGCCGTCGCCGACGCGCACGCTGACGAGCCCGTTCACCTCGAGCGCGATCAGCGCCTCGCGCACCGACGTGCGCGACACGCCGAACCGTTCGGCCAGCTCGCGCTCGGGCGGCAGGTAGCTGCCCGGCGGGAAATCGCCGGACTCGATCATCGCGCTGAGCTTGTCGGCGATCTGCTGGTACAGGCGGCGGTTCTGAATCGGCTGGATGGACATACGTTGATACTGGTAAGCGGTTGCGTTGCGGACGGCCTGGCGAATGGAGCGCGCGCATCGGGCCGTTCGCGCCTATTTTATATGCCGGGCCCGATATCGCCCGGCACCGCATAGCAACGTGCGGCCGTGCCGCCCCACAACGCGTTGCGCTCGGCCGCCGACAACCGCGCTTCGGCCCAGCGCTCGATCAGCGACGCCACTTCGTCGTACGACGCCGCAAGCAGGCACACGGGCCAGTCCGAACCGAACATCAGCCGCTGCGGGCCGAACGCATCGAGCGCCGCGTCGAGGCATTGCTCGATGTGCCGGATATCCCGTCCGCGCAAGCCGCGTGGCCAGTCGGTCTCGGTCACGAGCCCCGACAGCTTGCACACGACGTGCGGCAGCGCGCCCAGCTCGCGCAAACCGGCACGCCAGCGTGCGAGCGCCGTTGCATCGCGGTCGAACTCGGCGAGCGCGGGCTTGCCCGCATGATCGAGCACGAGCCAGTGCGCATCGTGTCGCGCGCAGAACGCATGCACGTCCGGCAGCTGACGTTCGAACACGAGCACGTCGTACACGTAGCAGCTTTTCTGCAGCCACGCGACACCGCGATTGAAGGCGGGATCCGCAACGAACGCAGCGACGTCGGCTTCGTCCTGCACCTGATGACGAAAGCCGCGCAGCTTCGGGCTGCGCCACGCGGCGACACGGTCGGCCAGTTCGGGCGCACCGAGATCCTCCCAGCCGACCACCGCCGCGATGCGCGCGTCGTCGCGGGCGAGCTCGAGCAGGAACGCGGTCTCGTCGCGCCCGCCGCGCGCCTGCACCGCGATCGACGCGCCGAGCGCCTGCGCATGCATCTGCGGCCACAGCGCGTCGGGCAGGTAGTCGCGGACGAGCACGTCCATCCCGGGGCCGATCCACGGATAGTCGGCCGCGCGGTAACGCCAGAAGTGCTGATGGGAATCGATACGCACTGCGCCCATGGTGTCCTCGTGTTTCGCCGTCACGCGCCGGGTCACGTCACATCGCGCCGCATCGCGCTCAGTCGTACAGCACCGCCGCGATCTTCGGGTCGTCGATATTGGTCTTGTCGTACCAGTAGAAACCGGTATCGATGACCTTCGGCAGCTTCTCGCCCTTGATCGCCTTCACGGCCGCTTCGACCGTCTTGTAGCCGATCCCGACCGGGTTCTGCGTGATCGCACCGGCCATCAGCCCGCTGCGGATCGCTTCCTTCTGCTGCTTGCCCGAATCGTAGCCGACGATCACGACCTTGCGCTTCATCTCGCGCACGCCGTTCACCACGCCGATCGCCGAGCCTTCGTTGGTGCCGAAGATGCCCTTGAGCTTCGGATACGCCTGCAGGATCGACTTCGTCACTTCGGTCGACTTCAGCTGATCGCCTTCGCCGTACTGCACGGTCACGATCTGCACCTTCGGATGCGCGGACTTCATCCGTTCGAGAAAGCCGTCTCGGCGGTCGATGCCGGTGCGGCTCGTCTGGTCGTGCGCGACCACGGCCACCTCGCCTTCGTCGCCGATCAGCGCGGCGAGCTTGTCGGCGGCAAGGGCCGCCGCGGCCTTGTTGTTGGTCGACGCGGTCGTCACCGGGATGTCGCTGTCGACGCCCGAGTCGAACGCGATCACCGGGATCTTCTCGGCCTGCGCCTTCTTCAGCAGCGGCAGCGCGGCCTTGCTGTCGAGCGCCGCGAAGCCGAGCGCGGCCGGCTTCTTCGCGATCGCGGCGGACAGCATGTCGATCTGCTTGTCGACCATCGCCTCGGTCTCGGGGCCTTCGAACGTCACCTTCACCTTGTAGTCCTTCGCAGCCTGCATCGCGCCGGATTTCACGGCCTGCCAGAACTGATGCTGGAAGCCCTTCGAGATCAGCGGAATATAGGCTTCCTGCGCCTGCGCGCCGGCCGTCACGCCGACGGCGAACGTCAGCCCGACGATCGCGTTCAACACCTTGCTCCTGATCACTTCGCGTCTCCTTGGTTGGTATCGACTGAAATGCCGGCCCGGCCGGCGGTGAAGCGCCTGTGTGCCTGTGTTCGTTCGTCCGTTGGCTCGTGCGTGCGTCAGCGGCGGCGCCGGCGCAGGATGTCCACGTAGACGGCGAGGATGATGATCACGCCCGTCACGACGGTCTGCCATTCCTGCGCGACCGACATGATGCGCAGGCCGTTGGTCAGCACGCTCATGATGAACGCGCCGATGATGGTGCCGACGATGCTGCCCGCGCCGCCCGACAGCGACGTGCCGCCGATCACGACGGCCGCGATCGCATCGAGCTCGTAGCCCTGCCCGAGCGCCGGCTGCGCGGAGTTCAGCCGCGATGCGATCAACAGGCCGGCAATCCCGCACACCGCGCCGCTGAACGTATAGACGGCGATCTTCCACGCATCGACGTTCACGCCGGACAGGCGCAGCGCTTCCTCGTTGCTGCCGAGCGCGAACGTATAGCGGCCGAAGATCGTGCGGTTCAGCACGATCGACGCACCGATCGCGACGAGGAACAGGATCAGCACCGCATTCGGAATCGGCAGCGCGGGAATCAGGGTGCCGATCAGCGAATCCTGCGCGATCGACGTGAAGCCCGGCGTGTCGTTGAAGTAGATCGGCCGCGTGCCGGAGATCACGAGCGACAGCCCCTTGAGCAGCATCATCATCCCGAGCGTCGCGATGAACGGCGGCACCTTCATCTTCGCGATCACGAAGCCGGACACGCTGCCCGACAACGCGCCGAAGCACAGCGCGGCCAGGATCCCGAGCGGCAGCGGCATCCCCCACTTCGTCAGCACGACGCCGGCCATCACCGCGCAGAACGTCATCAGCGTGCCGACGGACAGATCGATGCCGGACGTGATGATCACGTACGTACATGCGACGGCGAGCACGCCGTTCACCGCGGTGGCCTGCAGGATCGCGACGAGGTTGTCGACTTCGAGGAAGTTCGGCGACGCGAAACTGAAGAACACGATCAGCAGCACGAGGCTCGCGAACGCGAGCAGCTTCTGCCGCGCGGCCGGATTGAAGAAGCGGGCGCGCAGGCCCGGTGCGCCGGCCGGCGAGTCGCCGGTGGCAAGAGGCGGAACGGGATGCGTATCGTTGGACATGATCGGTCAGCGTCTGGACAAAACAATCAGGACAACACGGTCGACTCGCGCTGCGTCGCGAGCTGCATGATCTTTTCCTGCGTGGCGTCGGCCGCGCGCAATTCGCCGGTCACGCGCCCTTCGCACATCACGAGAATCCGGTGGCTCATGCGCAGCACCTCGGGCAGTTCGGACGAGATCATCACGATCGCCTTGCCGTCGGCGGCGAGCGCGTCGAGCAGCTTGTAGATCTCGCTTTTCGCGCCGACGTCGATGCCGCGCGTCGGCTCGTCGAAGAACAGGATGTCGCAGTCGCGCAGCAGCCACTTCGCGATCACGATCTTCTGCTGGTTGCCGCCCGACAGCAGGCGCGCGGGCTGCGCGACCGACGGCGTGCGGATCGCGAGCTGCCGCACGTACGACTGCGCGGTGTCGCGCATCCCGCGCGCATCGAGGAACAGGCCGCGGCGCACGAAGCGCCGCATGCTCGACAGCGCGATGTTGTTCTGCACGTCCATCCCGACCGCCAGCCCGAAGTGCTTGCGATCTTCGGACAGGTAGCCGATCCCGTGCCTGACCGCGTCCGCCGGCGTGCGAATCGTCACGGTCTTGCCGTGCACGCGGATCTCGCCCGCGTCGACCGGGTCCGCGCCGAACACCGCGCGCGCGACCTCGGTGCGGCCCGCGCCCATCAGCCCCGCGAAGCCGAGAATCTCGCCGCGCCGCAGCGTGAAGCCGACGTCGCGGATCGCGCGGCCGCGCGACAGTCCGCGCACTTCAAGCGCGATGTCGTTTTTCGCCGTATCGGGCGGCGTGCGGAACTGCGCATCGAGCTGACGGCCGACCATCATCGCGATGATCGAATCCATCGACGTGTCGGCCATCGGCACGGTCGCGACGTACTTGCCGTCGCGCATCACCGTCACGCGATCGGCGATCTGCCGCAGCTCGTCCATCTTGTGCGAGATGTAGACGATGCCGACACCATGCGCGCGCAGGTCGCCGATGATGCGAAACAGCTCGGCGATCTCCGCGTTGTTCAGCGCGGCGGTCGGCTCGTCCATGATCAGCACGCGCGAGTCGAACGACAGCGCCTTCGCGATCTCGACCATCTGCTGTTTCGCCACCGTCAGCCGGCCGACCTGCGTGCGCGGATCGAGATCGAGCCGCATCCGCGCGAAGATCGCGGCGGCGTCGCGGTTGAGCTTCTCCTCGTCGACGAACACGCCGAAGCGGCCGCGCGGCTCGCGGCCGATGAAGATGTTCTGCGCGACGCTCAGATGATTCATCAGGTTCAGTTCCTGATGGATGATGCCGATTCCGAGCGCCTGCGCGGTACGCGGATCGGCGATCTCGACCGCGCGGCCGTCGATCCGGATCTCGCCTTCGTCCTTCTGATAGACGCCGGCGAGAATCTTCATCAACGTCGATTTGCCCGCGCCGTTCTCGCCCATCAGCGCATGCACTTCGCCGGCGCGCAGGTCGAACCGGCAATCGTCGAGCGCCTGCACGCCGGGGAAGCCCTTGCTGATGCCGGTCAGCGCAATCAGCGGCGGCGCGGCGGTCTCCAGGCTCTGGTTCGGGTTCGAAGCGGGTTGCATGGTTCGCCGTCCTCAGCCGATCGCGCGATCGAGATGCGTATAGCCGCCATCGACGAACAGCCACTGGCCGGTCGTATGCGATGCGCGCGCCGACAACAGGAACACGGCCGTGTCGGCAATCTCGTCGGCCGTCGTGAAGCGCTTGCCGAGCGGCACCTTGGCGGCGATTTCCGCGATCTTCGCGTCCGGATCGTCGAAGCCGGCGATCCAGTTCTGGTAGAGCGGCGTCATCACTTCGGCCGGGATCACCGCGTTCACGCGCACGCCGTCGTCGCGCAATGCGACGGCCCATTCGCGTGTCAGCGCGAGCTGCGCGCCCTTCGACGCGCAGTAGCCGCTCGTGTTGCCCTGCCCGGTGACGGCGGTCTTCGACGAGATGTTGACGATCGCGCCGCGCGTCGCCTTCAGGTGCGGCACACAGTAATGCGCCATCACGTAGTAGTGGATCAGGTTCCGCTCCAGCGATGCGACGAACGCGTCGCGGCCGGCATCGAGCCCGATGCCGTCGTTGATGCCCGCGTTGTTGACGAGCCCGTCGATGCGGCCGAAACGCGCGACGGTCTGTGCGACGCCGTCGCGGCACTGCGCGTCGTCCTGCAGTTCGACCGTGACGCACGCGGCGCGCGGCTGCTTCTGCGCGAGTTCGCGCCAGAATCCGTCGTCCGGCGCGTGGCGCGCGAACACCACCGGAATCGCACCTTCGCCGGCAAGCCGCATCGAGATCGCGGCGCCGATGCCCGACGCGCCGCCGGTCACGATCACGACCTTGTCTTGCAGATTCAGATCCACTTCGCGTCTCCGTCGTTCATGTTGTCGCCGCGCATGCCGTGCGCGGTGCATCGCCGTGCCGCCTGCTGCGTGCGGCGCGCCACGTGCCGCGTGCCGCGTGCCGCGTGCTTCAGCCGCGGAACCGGTACTGTTCCAGCGATTCCGGCTTCATCTCGATCGAGAACCCGGGCGCGGTCGGCGGCATGTATGCCGCGCCGCGCACGACGCACGGCTCGACGAAATGCTCGTGCAGGTGGTCGACGTATTCGGTCACGCGCCCTTCCTTCGTGCCGGAAATGCACACGTAGTCGATCATCGACAGATGCTGCACGTACTCGCACAGCCCGACGCCGCCCGCATGCGGGCACACCGGCAGCCCGTACTTCGCGGCCAGCAGCAGCACCGCGAGGATCTCGTTCACGCCGCCGAGCCGGCATGCATCGATCTGCACGACGTCGATCGCGCCGCGCTCGATGAACTGCTTGAACAGCACGCGGTTCTGGCACATCTCGCCGGTCGCGACCTGCACGGGCCCGATCGCCTCGCGGATCTTGCGATGCCCTTCGACGTCGTCGGGGCTCGTCGGCTCCTCGATGAACCACGGCTTCGCGAACGCCAGCTCGCGCACCCAGTCGATCGCTTCATCGACTTCCCACACCTGGTTCGCGTCGATCATCAGCTTGCGATCGGGGCCGAGCACTTCGCGCGCGATCGTCACGCGCCGGATGTCGTCGTCCAGGTTCGCACCGACCTTCAGCTTCACGTATTCGAAACCGGCGTCCACCGCCTCGCGGCACAGTCGGCGCAACTTGTCGTCGCTGTAGCCGAGCCAGCCGGCCGACGTCGTGTAGCACGGGTAGCCGTCGCGCTCGAGCGCCGCGATCCGCGCGGCCTTGCCCGGTGCCTGCCGGCGCAGAAGGTCGAGCGCTTCGTCCTGCGTCAGGCAGTCGGTCAAATAGCGGAAATCGACCGCACGCACGATTTCCTCGGGGCTCATGTCGGCGACGAGCCGCCACAACGGCTTGCCGACCGATTTCGCCCACAAGTCCCACACCGCGTTGACGACGGCGCCCGTCGCGAGGTGGATCGCGCCCTTGTCCGGGCCGATCCAGCGCAGCTGGCTGTCCGACGTCACGTGCCGCCAGAAGCGGCCCATGTCCTCGCGGATCCAGTCGAGGTCGAGGCCGACGACGAGGTGACGCATCGCGTCGATCGCCGCGCAGCAGATTTCGTTGCCGCGTCCGATGGTGAACGTGAGCCCGTGACCTTCGAGCCCGTCGTGGTCGGTTTCGAGCACGACGTACGCGGCCGAATAATCGGGGTCCGGATTCATCGCATCGGAACCGTCGAGCTGCCGCGAGGTCGGGAAGCGCACGTCCAGGACGCGCATCGATCGAATGATAGGCATGACGAATCGTCCGTTAAAGGAAATCAGGCCTGCACGGTGCGCTGGCGCTGCTCGCCGAGCCCGTCGATGCCGAGCGTGATCACCTGCCCGGCGCGCAGATAGACGGGCGGCTTCTGCCCGAGGCCCACGCCCGGCGGCGTGCCGGTCGAGATCACGTCGCCCGGCTGCAGGCTCATGAAGCGGCTCAGGTAGCTGATCAGGTGCGGCACGCGGAACACCATCGTCGCGGTCGAGCCGTTCTGGTAGCGATGGCCGTCGACCTCGAGCCACAGCCGCAGCGCGTGCGGATCCGGCACTTCGTCCGCCGTGACGAGCCACGGGCCGAGCGGGCCGAACGTGTCGTTGCCCTTGCCCTTGTCCCACGTGCCGCCGCGTTCGAGCTGGTATTCGCGTTCCGATACGTCGTTCACCACGCAGTAGCCGGCGACATGCGACAGCGCATCGGCTTCGTCGATGTAGCGGCCGCCCTTGCCGATCACGACGCCGAGTTCGACTTCCCAGTCGGTCTTTTCCGAGCCGCGCGGAATCTCGACGTCGTCGTTCGGCCCGGAGATCGCGCTCGTCCACTTGCCGAACACGACCGGCTCCTTCGGGACTTCCATCCCCGATTCGGCTGCGTGGTCCGAATAGTTGAGCCCGATGCAGATGAACTTGCCGACGCGGCCGACGCACGCGCCGAGCCGCGGCGTGCCGTCGACGAGCGGCAGCGACGACGGATCGATGTCGCGCAGCCGTGCGAGCGACGCGGGCGTCAGCGCGTCGCCGGCGACGTCGTCGATCACGCCGGACAGCTCGCGGATCTTGCCCTGCGCATCGAGCAGGCCGGGTTTCTCATGATGTTTGTCGCCAAATCTCAGCAGTTTCATGTCGTCTGGGCGGAAGCGGAAAGTGAATGGGAGGTGCGGTCAGGCGGACACGGTCGGTTAGACACGGTCAGTTTGACCAGCCGCCATCGATCAGGTGAATCGCGCCGGTGGTGAACGACGCTTCGTCGGACGCGAGATACAACGCGAGCGCGGCCACTTCGTCCGCGGTGCCGATGCGCCCCATCGGCTGCCGCGCGACGAATGCCTGGCGGACGGTGTCGGTCGACACCTGCCGCGTGCGCGCCTGCTCGGCGATCCGCTGCTCCAGCGACGGCGATTCGATCGTGCCCGGGCAGATCGCGTTGCAGCGAATGCGCTGCTCGACGAAATCGGCGGCAACGGACTTGGTCAGGCCGATCACGGCCGCCTTGGTCGTCCCGTAGACGAAGCGGTTCGGCACGCCCTTCACGCTCGACGCGGCCGACGCCATGTTGACGATCGACGCGCCGCCCGCGTCCAGCATCGCCGGCAGCAGCGCGCGAATGAGCCGGTACATCGACGTGACGTTCAGGTTCAGCGAGAACGCCCACGCGTCGTCATCGCAGTCGAGGATCGAGCCGTGGTGCACGAAGCCCGCGCAGTTGAACAGCACGTCGAACGCGCGTTCGTGCGCGGCGAGTGCCGCGACGTCGCCGGCATCGGTCACGTCGAGCCGCCGCGTGGCGAGCCGGCCGCCGGCACGCTCGGCATCGGCCGCGAGTTGCGCGAGCGCGGCTTCGTTGATGTCGGTCGCCAGCACGTCGGCACCCTCGCTTGCGAACCGCAGCGCGGTCGCGCGGCCGATACCCTGCCCGGCCGCCGTCACCAGCGCGCGCTTGCCCTGCAATCTCATGAGCAGCTCTCCCGAAAAGCCGGCCGCCAGTCGGCCGATTGGCACAAAGGACTAAAGGTCCAACCAATCATAGGAACAGAATCGGGATTTGTCACGAACGCGCGATTCAGTATTTTCCCGAGCGGGAGAATCGAGCCGACGGCGGCGGCAGCGGCTTCGTTTACCGTCTTTTTCACGCGTCGACGATCGGCCGCGTCGCCCGCGAAGCCAATATCGGCGGGCGTTTCAGCCGGGCCGGCGCGCCTGGATCGCGCCGCCGCCCGGCGAAACTGACAAAAACGTCATGTCCGCGTCAGCGTCTCAACGGGGTGGGCGCGCGATCATGGGATTGCCGGACCGCGCTTCCCGGCCCACCGCACCCCGCCCGTCGCCGATCGGTGACGGGCGTCTCCGTCCCCCGCGGTGTGCCACGTGACTGAGCGAGCAGACACGGACGCGCGGGCCGATTTTCCCGCCCCGGGCGTACGCGTCCGGGGCGCTTTTGTCGTTGGCGTTTCGAAGAAAATGCGCGGCGATTGTTTCTAAATCGGCAAAAGGTAATTTGAGCCAGACAGGATGTTTTTTCCGGTCACAGACGCTTACATTTAGCGCACCACTCATGGAAACCGCTACGGATTCGCCCTCGGGTAGTGACATCCACTGCCACGGCCGAAACCGCACGAGCTTTAGGAAACGGCAAAATGAAGGCCTCCAAATCCCTGCCTGCGCTCGATCCCGCCGACGTTCACGTCGAAATCCTCGAACGTTCCGATACGCTGCTCGTCGTCCGCTGGGTCGAACCCGGCCGCTGTCACTACGGCGAACAACGCTGGCGCCGCCGCTTCGCGCAGCGCACCGGCACCTGCGCGCTGTCGCGCCAGGTGATCCAGCGCGGCGACGAAGTATTCCGCCCGGCCGAGCGCCCGGCACCCGCGAACGCGGCCGCGATGATCTCCGCCGCCGAAGTGCTCGCGCTGGCCGGCAGCCGATAACGCGCCCCCGCCGCACGCCGCGGCCGGCTGCATCGCCCGCGTGCCCGCGCTAGAAGCGCCGGTCTAGTTCCTCTGCTTGTCTGTCCGGCCTGCGCCGATTATCGTTACATCATCCAATGTAACGATAATGCGTCGTGGCGCCCTGCCACGCCGATGGAGGCAGACATGCATGCATGGAGCGCGCGCCACGTCCCGGCGCAAGGCGGCAAGGTCGCGGTCGTGACCGGCGCGAACAGCGGCCTCGGCTGGCACATTGCGGAAACGCTGGCCGCCAAGGGCGCCACGGTCGTGATGGGCTGCCGCGATGCGACGCGTGCCACGCAAGCCGCCGCCGCGATTCGCCGGTTCCATCCCGCAGCCCGTGTCGAAGTCGAGCCGCTCGACCTCGCCGATCTCGCATCGATCCAGCGCTTCGCCGCCGACGTATCGGACCGTCACGGTCGCGTCGACATCCTCTGCAACAACGCCGGCGTGATGTTCCTGCCGCTGCGCCACACGCGCGACGGCTTCGAGATGCAGTTCGGCACCAATCACCTCGGCCATTTCGCGCTGACCGGCCATCTGCTGCCGGCGCTGCGCGCCGCGCGGCGCGCACGCGTCGTCACGATGTCGAGCGGTTTCAATCGCGGCGGCCGGATCCGCGTCGACGACCTGCGCGCCGAGCGCCGCTACAACCGTTATCTCGCGTACTGCGACAGCAAGCTCGCGAACCTCGTGTTCGCGATCGAACTGCAGCGCCGCTTCCAGCGCGCGGCGTTCGCCGGGATCAGCGTTGCCGCGCACCCCGGCTACGCGGCGACCAATCTGCAGTTCGCGGGCCCCGCGATGGACGATTCGCCCGCGCGCGCCGCGCTGATGCGCGCGGCGAACCGTTATCTCGCGCAACCGGCCGATCAGGGTGCATTGCCGGCGATCCATGCGGCCACGTCGCCCGACCTGACCGGCGGCTCGTATATCGGGCCGTCCGGCTGGTTCGAGGCGCGCGGCCTGCCTGCGGCCGCGAGCGTGCCGCGCGCTGCGCGCGACGTAGCCGTCGCCGCACTGCTGTGGGAAGCGTCGGAAGCCGCTACCGGCGTGCGTTTCCTGAGCTCGGGCGTGCCGGCCGGACGAGCGCCGGCGAAGCCGTTCGACACGGCAGCCGAAGTGCGCTAACCGCGTGCTCGGCTGTTCGCCCATTCTTCATACTTATTACACTTACGGAAACGAAAGCGCGATGAAAGGCGGATTCGGCGCACCACTGTTACCAACCCGGAAACAATCTATCGTCAAAATCAGCGTTTACCCTGAACGACCCGGTGACTAACATTTAGTCAATCGCTGCAGACATGGTGTCGCAAGCGAACTCAATAAAACACCGGAGGTCATCATGAAATCGCTCGTTTCCGCAGTTGTTGCCGCTGTCGCCCTGTCCGCTTCGTTCGGCGCTTTCGCACAAAGCACCGTGACGCGCGCCCAGGTCCGCAACGAACTGGTTCAACTCGAACAAGCCGGCTACAAGCCGGGCCTGTCGAGCCCGTACTATCCGAACGACATCCAGTCGGCGGAAGCGCGCGTTCATGGTGCCGACGCCAGCGGCTACGGCGCACAACCGGCTCCGGTCGTCCACTCGGGCGCCCCGGCTGCCGCAGCGTCGTCGAACGCTCGCGACTCGGTCTTCTTCGGCCAGTAAGCCGACGCGCCCCCCGGCGGGCGCACCGCGCATCGCGCGATCCAGCTGTATCCGGACGAGCCCGTCATGCGGGCTCGTCTTTTTTGCGGCACGCATACCTCCGCCGCCCGGCAGCGGGTGGCTTCGCCCGGGCGCGCTGCGTCCGGGCGCTTTTTCGCATACGGAAGCCGGCAGGCGTGCGCGGCCGCTCAGCGCGGCACGGCGGGCGCAGGCGCGGCGAGCCTTCCGCGCGACAGCACGCGCCACCGCGACAGCAGTTCATCGCGATCGACGTAGCAGCCCTGCAGATGCCGGCGGCCCGTCGACGGATCGAACTCGGTACGCGCATGCAGCACGCGGCGGTTGTCGAACGCCCACATGTCGCCCGCGCGCAGCCGCCGCTGCACGCGAAAACGCGGCTCGCGTGCGAGCGCGAGAAACCGCCGGTATGCGCGGTAGACGGCCGCGACCGATCCGGCCGGCGCATCGAGCGGCCCGCGCAGGAAGTTCGCGACCCTCACCTCGGTCACGTTGCCGCGCGCATCGAGCCCGATCACGGGCGCCGAACAGCGGTAGTCGCTGGTCGCGCTCTTGTTCCAGAACTCGAACGGTGTCGACGCAAGGTGCCCGAAATCGGCCGGATGCTCGCGCCGCAATGCATCGGCGAGCGCGAAGCCGTCGAGGAAAATGCTGTCGCCGCCCGTCGCGTCGTTCGCGAGGCAATGCAGGAACTGCACGCCGGGCTGCAACTCGCGCGTCGGCAGGTCGGTGTGCGGCGGCAGATTGAGCGACGTATAGGCATTGCTGTCCGGACGCGGCTTCGATTCGACGTCGAACAGCACGCCGAAATTGCTTTCGCGAATCAGGCCGATCCGGCGCGCGACCTCGTCGACCCGCCCGCGCTCGGCGGGCACGCCTTCGACGAGCGTCAGCCCGGTGCGCTGCAGCGCGGAAAGCCATGCGAGCAACGCGCCGTCGTCCTCGATCACGTCGCGCCACGCGAATACGCCGATCGCCGTCGCATCGTCGCCGGTCCACACGCGCCGCGCGTGTGCCGCGTGACGCTCGGCGCGCGATGCATCGTCGTATGCATGCGCGCGCAACCATCCCGGCGACCAGGTGCTGCGATGCCCGTCGTTCCACTCGACGTGCAGTGCGCCATCGGTTTCGACATGCACGGCAACGGCGGACAGATCCTCACGCGCATCGGCGATCTCGAACACCTGTTCGCGCGTGAGCACATGCACGCATGCGGAACACGCGCAGTTGTCGCGCAACCAGTCGAAGTGAAACGGCGATCGTCGCGCGTCGCTCCACTCGACGTCCACCGTTCCATCGCCGATCGTCGCCGTCGCGACGGCCGCGTCGGCGGAAAACGTCCGCCAGTCCTCAATACGCTGTTGCGCTGCCTGCATCGTTGCCTCCCGGAAATGCCCGCTACGCGTGCGGTGCGAGCAGAAACCCGCCGATCATCCGGTGCATCCGCGCAGCCTGCGGGCTCGTTCCGAGCGCGCGCCAGCAGCCGTGCACCAGCCCCTCACCCATCCAGTAACGCGCGACGCCGCCGGCCGCGCGGATGCGTTCGACATAGACACGTGCATCGTCGCGCAGCGGATCGTGTTCCGCACCGATCGCGAGCACCGGCGGCAGTCCGTCGAAACGCGGCGCCGCGAGCGGCACCGACGCGCGCAGCAGCGGATCGCCGTTCAACGCGGTTTCGTCCGCATCACCCCAGTACAGCGCGCGGTAGCGATGGACGTCGTCGAGCGTCAGCATCGGTGCATGCACTTCCGTTTCGCGCGCCGGCGATTGCGGTTCGAAACCGAGCATCGGATACACGAGCGCGATGCCGTCGATGCCGTCGATGCCGCCTTCGCCCGCATCGCGCAGCGCCGTGGCGACGGCCGCCGCGAGGTTGCCGCCTGCACTGTCGCCCGCGAGCGTCAGCGGGCGCGTGCATGCGTCGAACGGCCAATGCGCTGCGTCGCGCGCGGCGCGCGTGACGGCGAGGCAATCCGCGAGCGCCGCCGGCGCGCGATGTTCGGGCGCGAGCCGGTAGTCGACCGCGATCACGGCCAGCCCCGTGTCGGCCGCCAGTTGCGCGGTGATCAGCGCGTGACTGTCGAGCGAACCGACGACGAAACCGCCGCCATGAAAGAACAGCACGGTGCCGCGCGGCGCGGCGTGCGCCGGCGCGTAGCGCCGCAGCGCGATCGCGTGTCCGTCCGGTGCGTACCACACCGCGTCGTGCTGCACGATGCCGGCGGGCAGTTCCGCCGGTGTCCATGCGGCTGCGAAGCGATCGTAGACGCGGCGCTGTTCGTCAGGCGAATGCGCCGCGGTGTCGGCCGGGTATGCCGCATCGACCGCCGCGACGAACGCCGCGATTTCCGGTTCGAGCATCGTGTGCGCCCGTCGTCGTCGCGCTAACGGCGCGGCGGCAATCCGATCACGCGCCCCGCATACGCGGGCGCCGCGCAATCGCGCTGCAATGCATGCAGTTCGGCCACGCGCGCGGCGACGTCGTCATCGAACGGCGCCGATTTCGCGCCGTCGCGCGTGTCGACGTGCAGCAGCATCTGCTCGCTCGCCGACACCGCACCGTCATGCCCGTCCGCGAACAGTTCGAGGTAAAGATGCACGCGCTTCGCATCGTGCGCGAACACCCGCGCGTCGACGCGCACGCGGGTGCCTTCCTTGATCTCCTGCAGATAGTTCACGTGCGCTTCGAGCGTGTAGACCGAGCGGCCCCGCTCGCGACGCGTCGCGTCGTCGAGACCGATGCGGTCCAGCAGCGCATCGGTCGCGAAGCTGAAGATCAGCAGATAGAACGCGTCGCGCAGATGGCCGTTGTAGTCGACCCACTCGGGCCGTACGACGTCGCGGTAGATCGTCAGCGGGGTATCGCCGGTCATGTTCGTTCAGTCCTCGAATCGCATTCCGTGCCGCGCCTTCACCGCGGCGATCGCCTTCAGCACCTCGGTGATGCACTCGTCGCGATAGCGCTCGAGTTCCTTGATGCGGCGCGTGCCCTGCTGCTCGCTCGTACCTTCGACGACGCGGTCGATCAGTTCGTCGGTCAGCTTCGGCGCGACCAGCTTCGTCCACGGCAGTTCGAGCGCCGGGCCGAACTGCTGCATGAAGTGTCGCATGCCCGCGTCGCCGCCGGCCAGCGTATAGGTCAGGAACGTGCCCATGAACGACCAGCGGATGCCCGCACCGAAGCGGATCGCGTCGTCGATCTCGCCGGTCGTCGCGACGCCTTCGTTGACGAGATGCAGCGCCTCGCGCCACAACGCCTCGAGCAGCCGGTCGGCGATGAAGCCCGGCACTTCCTTGCGCACGTGCAGCGGCCGCATGCCGAGCTTGCGATAGATTGCCATCGCGGCTTCGACCGCTTCCGGCGACGTGCGCGCGCCGCCGAGCACCTCGACGAGCGGCAGCAGGTAGACCGGATTGAACGGGTGGCCGACCACGCAGCGCTCCGGATGCGTCGCCCGCGCATAGAAATCGGTCGGCAGCAGCCCCGACGTCGACGACGCGATGATCGCGTCCGGCTTCGCCGCGCGGCTGATCTGTTCGTGCAGTTCGAGCTTCAGCGTCTCGCGCTCGGGCGCGCTTTCCTGGATGAAGTCCGCGTCGGCGACACAGGCCTCGATCGTCGCTTCGAAGCGCAGCCGCGCGGGATCGGCGCCCGGCGCGAGGCCGACGCGCTCAAGCGCGGGCCATGCATTCGCGACGTTCGCGCGCAGGCGCGCCTCGGCGCCGGGCGCCGGGTCCCACACGACCACGTCGAGACCGTGCGCGAGCGCACGGCAAATCCATCCGCTGCCGATGACGCCGGTGCCGATCGCGGCGAACGTCCTGATGTCGGTCTTCACTGCCATGTCAACGCATCCTTGAAATCGAGGGGAATCGGATGGCGGCCGCGCTCGTGCGTGCCGCCGTCGTGAATCGGAATCGGTCGCCGGACCTCACGCGAACTCGGCCACCGCACGGCGTTCGAGCAGGCGCTCGCCGCGCGCCGGCAGGCCGAGCTTGCGGCGTCCCTCCGCCGGCGTCAGCACGCGGCCGCCGAGCCGTTCGACGATTTCGCGTGCGCGCTCGACCAGCGTGCCGTTGGTCGCGTGCACGCCGCGATCGAGCCAGATGTTGTCTTCGAGGCCGACGCGCACGTGACCGCCGAGCAGCATCGCCTGCGCGACCATCGGCATCTGCATGCGGCCGATCCCGAAGCCGGCCCAGTGCGCGCCCGGCGGCAGGTTATCGACCATCGCCTTCATCGTGCCGGTGTCGGCCGGCGCGCCCCACGGAATGCCGAGGCACAGCTGGAACAGCGGCGGATCGTCGAGCAACCCTTCCTTCAGCAGTTGCTTCGCGAACCACAGATGGCCCGTATCGAAGATTTCCAGCTCGGGCTTCACGCCGAGCTCCTGGATGCGTTTCGCACCCGCGCGCAGTTGCGCGGGCGTCGACACGTAGATGTAGTCGCCGTCGCCGAAATTCAGCGTGCCGCAGTCGAGCGTGCAGATTTCCGGCAGCAGTTCCTCGACGTGCGCGAGACGCGTGAGGCCGCCGACGAGATCGGTGCCCTTGCCGAAGCGCATCGGATCTTCGCCCGGACCGATTTCCAGATCGCCGCCCATGCCGGCCGTCAGGTTGATGATCACGTCGACGTCGGCCGATCGAATGCGGTCGACCACTTCGCGGTACAGGTTCGGATCGCGGCTGCCGCGCCCCGTCTGCGGATCGCGCACGTGGCAGTGCGCGACCGTCGCGCCGGCCTTCGCGGCTTCGATCGCCGCGGCCGCGATTTCCTTCGGCGTGACCGGAATCGCCGGATGCTTGCCGACCGTATCGCCCGCGCCGGTGACCGCACAGGTGATGATGACTTCGTTGTTCATGCTGGGAGCCCTCGCTCGTTTCGTGCTCGATTTATGTCGTACTGCAGATGATTCGTTGCTGCGCGCCGCCCGCGTGCGGCGCGCATGATCCGTTACAGGCCGAGATAGGCCTTCACGGCGGGCAGCCCGTCCTTGCCGTCGAACGTCTTGACGCCGGCGAGCCACGCATCGAGCACCTGCGGATTCTTCTTCAGGTATGCCTTCGCCGCGTCGGCCGGCTTCGTCTTGTTCATCACCGACTGCATCAGCTGGTTCTCGAGCTGCGTCGAGAAGCGCAGGTTCTCGACGAGCTTGCCCGCGTTCGGGCAACGCGAGATGAAGTCGGGCGCCGTCAGCGTGTACACGCGCGCTTCGCCGTAGTTCGGGCCGAACGACGCATCGCCGCCGGACAGGTAGTTCATGCTGATCTGGATGTTCATCGGATGCGGCTCCCAGCCGAGGAACACGACCCACTTCTTCTCGCGGATCGCGCGCTCGACCGTGACGAGCATCCCCGCCTCGCTCGACTCGACCAGCTTGAAGCCGCCGAGCCCGTACTGGTTCGTGTCGATCATCTTCTGGATCGTCGCGTTCGCGCTGCTGCCCGGCTCGATCCCGTAGATCTTGCCGTCGAGCTCCGCGCGGTGCTTCGCGATGTCGTCGAAGGTCTTCAGGCCGGCCTGGTATTCGTAGCTCGGCACCGCGAGCGTCGCCTTCGCGCCCGACAGGTTCGGCGGTTCGACGACGTTGATCGACTTGCTGTCGAGGAACGGCTGCAGCTGTTTCTGCTGCACCGGCCACCAGTAGCCGAGCGAGACGTCGAGCTGCTTGCTCTTCAGGCCGGCGAACGAGATCGGCACCGAGGCGATCGTCGTCGTCGGCTTGTAGCCGAGCCCTTCGAATACCGTCGACGCGAGCGCCGTGGTCGAGGTGATGTCGGTCCAGCCGATGTCCGCGAAACGTACGTTGCGGCAGGTCGCGGCATCCGTTTCGGCCTGCGCCGCGGTCGTGACTGCGCCGGTCGCCAGCACGGCCGCGACGAACGCGGCGATCTTTGTCGACTTCATGGTTTCTCCCCTCCGGTTGGACCGATGTCCGACGGGTGCGCGAAGTGCGTCCCGGCCTGCATCGTGGAAGTAAAAGTAACGAGCCATATTGCCAGCAAGACGACCGCCGGCGACCTGTTCTTGACTGTTTGCGACTATGAGTGGAAACCACTACGCGCGGGCTGCGGCTTGTGGGGCGTGGGTTTCGGGCGGATTCAGGCGAGAACGGGTTTGTCCGGATGCGGCGTCGGGAATGTAAGGTGCGCGCGCTTCGCCGGCGACATTCAGGCGCGCCCTGCGACTTGTGCCGGCCGCGCGGTTCGAGGGCCGCGCGGTGCCGTTATCGCGGCACTTCGACGTACGTTTCCCCGCAAATCTCGCGCAGTGCCTGGACGAGCAAATCCCGCGTCGGCGCATGCGGGTCGGCGGAGCGCGTGAACAGCGCGATCGGCGGCAGCGTCCAGACCAGCGAGTAAGGGACGATCGCGACGCCCGCGATGCGCACCATTTCTTCGGCGATATCGGCCGGCACGATCGACACCGCGTCGTCGCTCGACGCGATCATTTCGCCGATCAGCTTCGACGAGTAGCTCTCGACGATCGGCACCGGCGGCGCGATGCCCGCCGACAGGAACAGGTCGGTCACCTGCTCGCGCATCGGCGTATGCGGCGCGCCGAGAATCCAGTCCAGCGCGCGCAGCTTCTCCCAGTCGAGCCTCGTGCGCGCCAGTTTCGCCGCGAGGCGCCGGCTCGCGATCATCCGCGGCTGCTGCTGGTACAGCACTTCGAACGATACCTGCCCGAGATCGACCGCCGACGACGCGCGCCCGATCACGAGGTCGACGCTGTGGTCCTTCAGCTGCAGCAGCAACTGGTCGCTCGTGCCTTCGTGGATCGTCACGGTCAGGCGCCGTTCCATCCGGGATTGCAGGCGCTTCAGCGCCGCCGACAGCATCTGGCCCGAAATAAACGGAATCACGCCGATATGCAGGTGCGCCGCATGGCCGGCCGCGACCGCCTCCATCTCGCGGGCGAGATGGTCGAGGTCCTTCAGCATCGCCTTCGCCCGTTCGAGCACGACCGAGCCGAGCGCGGTCGGCCGCATCCCGCGCGACGAGCGCTCGAACAGCGGCGTGCCGAACATGCTCTCCAGCTCGGACAGCGCGTTCGTCACGGCCGGCTGGCTGCTGGCCATGTGCTCGGCGACGCGCGTCAGCGACCCGTGCTGCTGGATCTGCAGCAGCAGCATCAGATGCCGCATCTTCAGGCGCGCACCCAGGCGCCGCACCACGTCGTTCGCGTCGAAAGTCATTGCCGGACGGCCATACCATCATGAAAAAGTGATGGACCGATATTAAAACAGAATCATCTCCTTATGGCCGATCCCTAGAATCACCTTCATCGATCGCGTCGGGACTGGCCTGACGCGCATGCCCGGACCCAGGAACATGAAACAGACAGAGACCCAGCAGCAGGCCGCGTACGACTATCACGAGTTTCCGACCCCGGGGAAGATCTCCGTCGTCGCCAGCAAGCCGCTCGTGACGCAGCGCGATCTCGCGCTCGCGTACACGCCGGGCGTCGCGAGCGTCTGCGAGTCGATCGCGGCCGAGCCGCTGAACGCGCACCGCTTCACGAGCCGCGGGAATCTGGTGGGCGTCATCACCAACGGCACCGCGGTGCTGGGTCTGGGCAACATCGGCGCGCTCGCGTCGAAGCCGGTGATGGAAGGCAAGGCCGTGCTGTTCAAGAAGTTCGCCGGCATCGACGTGTTCGACATCGAAATCAACGAAACCGACCCGGACAAGCTCGTCGACATCATCGCCGGCCTCGAACCCACGTTCGGCGGGATCAACCTGGAAGACATCAAGGCGCCGGAATGCTTCACCGTCGAGCGCAAGCTGCGCGAGCGCATGAAGATTCCCGTCTTCCACGACGACCAGCACGGCACCGCGATCACCGTCGCGGCCGCGTTCATCAACGGGCTGAAGGTGGTCGGCAAGTCGATCGCCGAAGTGAAGGTCGTCACGTCGGGGGCGGGCGCCGCCGCGCTCGCGTGCCTGGACCTGCTCGTCGACCTCGGGCTGCCGGTCGCGAACATCTGGGCGACGGACATCGAAGGCGTCGTCTATCGCGGCCGGACCACGCTGATGGACCCGGCCAAGGAACGCTTCGCGCAGGAAACCGACGCGCGTACGCTGGCCGAAGTGATCGGCGGCGCCGACGTGTTCCTCGGGCTGTCGGTCGGCGGCATTCTGAAGCCGGACATGCTGAAGGCGATGGCCGCGCGCCCGCTGATTCTCGCGCTCGCGAACCCGACGCCCGAGATCTTCCCGGAACTCGCGCATGCGACGCGCGACGACGTCGTGATCGCGACCGGCCGCTCGGATTTCCCGAACCAGGTCAACAACGTGCTGTGCTTCCCGTACATCTTCCGCGGCGCGCTGGATGTGGGCGCAACGACCATCACCCGCGAAATGGAAATCGCCGCGGTTCACGCGATTGCCGGCCTCGCGCAGGAAGAGCAGAACGATATCGTCGCGGCGGCCTATGGCGGCGATGAAGTGTCGTTCGGTCCGCAATACCTGATTCCGAAGCCGTTCGATCCGCGCCTGATCGTGCGTATCGCGCCGGCCGTGGCCAAAGCGGCGATCGAGGGCGGCGTGGCGACGCGCCCGCTCGCGGATCTCGACGCGTATGTCGAGCAGCTGCAGCAGTTCGTCTACCACTCCGGCGCATTCATGAAGCCGCTGTTCGCGACCGCGCGCCAGCTCGTGCGCGACGGCGGCAAGGCGCGCATCGTGTTCACCGAGGGCGAGGACGAGCGCGTACTGCGCGCGGTGCAGGTGATCGTCGACGAGAAGCTCGCGCGACCTGTCCTGGTCGGCCGTCCCGAGGTGCTGCTCGCGCGGATCGAGCGATTCGGCCTGCGCCTGCGTCTCGGCCAGGACGTCGAGGTGACCAATCCGGAATATGACGAGCGCTTCCCGCAATACTGGACCACGTATTGGGAACTGCGCTGCCGCGACGGGATTTCGAAGGAGATGGCGCGCGTCGAAATGCGCCGCCGCCTGACGCTGATCGGCGCGATGATGGTGCGGCTCGGCGATGCGGACGGGATGATCTGCGGCACCGTCGGCGAATATCACAACCACCTGCGCTTCGTCGACGAAGTGATCGGCAGAAAGCCCGGTGCGTCGACCTATGCGGCGATGAATATCCTGCTGCTGAATCAACGGACGGTCGCGCTCGTCGATACGCACGTGAACGACAATCCGGACGCCGAGCAGATCGCGGAATTCACGATCGCGGCCGCACGTCAGATGGAATGGCTGAACCTGACGCCGAAGGCTGCGCTGCTGTCGCGGTCGAACTTCGGGTCGGGCAGCGCGGCGTCCGGCGTGAAGATGCGCAAGGCGCTGGACCTCATTCGCGCGCAGGCGCCGGATATCGAAGCCGATGGCGAAATGCACGGCGACTGCGCGCTCGACGAGGCGCTGCGGTCGCGGCTGCTGCCGATGTCGCCGCTGAAGGGCGCCGCGAACCTGCTCGTGTGCCCGAACGTCGATGCGGGGAATATCGCCTACAACCTGCTCAAGACGGAAGCCGGCAGCAACGTCGCGGTCGGGCCGTTCCTGCTGGGCGTCAACGGGCCGGTGAACATTCTCACGTCGAGCGCGACCGTGCGCCGGATCGTCAACATGACGGCGTTGACGGTGATCGAGGCCAACCGGAGCGCGGCGGGCTGAGCGCGGCTGAAGTCGTCGCATGATGCGGGCCGGCTGCGGCCGGCCCCGTCCTGCGAGCGAAGGATTAGAATCGTCGCGAATCGGCTCCCGACCCGGCAGCCGTCCCCTTTCGCGAGAAGCAGCGATGACGGTCACGATTGCGTACCTCGACGAACCGCCATTTGGATGGACGGCGCCGGACGGCACGGCGACCGGCGCCGACATCGACCTGGCCGGCGAGATCCTGCGGGCGATCGGCGTCACCCGGATCGAACATCACCTGACGACGTTCAATGAACTGCTGCCAGGCGTTGCCGCGGGCCGCTGGGACATGAACGTTCCGCTCTTCGTTACACCCGAACGCGCGGCCATGGTGGCGTTCAGCGCACCTGTGTGGGGCATCGCGGACGGCTTTCTCGTGCGTGCCGGAAACCCGAGGCAACTCGTGAGCTACGCTTCGCTTGCCGCGCATCCCGATGCGCGTCTCGGCGTCATTACCGGGCAGGTGCAGCACGATTCGGCGAAAGCAGCGGGCGTGCGCGAGCACCAGATCACCCTGTTCGACCGGCAAGCCGATGCGATCGAGGCGGTGATCGCCGGCACGGTCGACGCGTACGCCAGCACTGCGCTGGGAAACCGGATCGTGGCGAACCGGATCGACGGCGCATCGCTCGAGGCCGTGGCGCACGAGGCGGTAGCGGACGGGATACCACGCCGGCCGCCGTTGGGCGCTTTCTCGTTCAATCGACAGAACAACGCGTTGCTCGATGCGGTCAACCGGCAGCTACGCGTGTATCTGGGTTCCGCGGCGCATCGTGCGCGCATGGCGGAGTTCGGATTGAGCAGTGCCGAAATCGATCCGGCTCTCCACTGAAATGGTGCAGCGACGATGAGCATCGGCACCTGGCTCAAGCGCCTTCGCAACGACACCCGCAACGTCGACACGTTCGACAGCGTGACGCTGGACGCTGCGCATCGCGTGCTCGCACCGGCCGTCGACGCCGCGTTGGGCGGGCGACGCTTCGAGGCTGTCGCGCCGCTGACGTGGGTACGGTCCGACGGCGCGCCGATCCGCCCGATGTTCGCATTTCCGGCATGGAAAGGCGGCGTGATCGCGCCACGCTGGGGATTTTCGTTCGACTTCGTCCCGCACGTGTCCGGCAACGCGGTTCGATGGCATCGAACCGGCAAGTCGGCGATCTTCGACTTCGCCGTCGATGCACGCGACCGGGCGCTCGATATCAGCGTGATTCACGGGGAGCGCGGCGTCGCCGACAGAGCGGCCGTGGTCGTGAAAACAGCGATCGCGCGTGCGGACGAACTGTGGCAACGCGTCGAGTCGATCGAAGACGTCGTGGCAGCATTCGAATGGCTGAGGGCCCATCTGTCGAGCGGCGGGCTGGGCTTCTACAACTATGTCCAGCATCCGATCGCGCTTGCGTTCGTGCTCGCGAAGACGGGCGACGCGGCCGGCGCACGTCGAGAGCTGGACCGCTTTCTGGAAGGACGTTCGCCGGACGATACGGTTTCAACACGCCTGCGCGAACTGTTGAGCAAGACTGCCGATGGCGGGTGACGGCCCGCAGCGGCGTTGACCATCGAAGATCACACCTGGAGGCCATGACGTGACGGACACCGAAAAGTACGTAATGGAGTGCATCAGCAAATGGGTCTGGTCGGGGTTCAACGACTCCGACGACGTCCGGGAAATGATGGAAGACATCCTGGAACCGGACTGCGATGCAGACCGGCTGGAAGGCTTCATCGACTCGGAATTCGAGCGCAAGGCCGCCGCGGAGCGGTCCTGGCCGCCGGAGACGGATTGCGATCGCCTGGACCGCGTGTTCGACGAACTGGACGACGCCGGCATCTGCGCGCTGTCGAACGCCGGATACACGATGTCAGACGGCCACTCGGATGTTTCGGAGGTCGTGCGGGAAGCGCCGCAGGGACGCTACCATGGGTACTGCTTTTATCACGGGCAGGATGTCGAAAGAGCGCTGGATGGACACGGCCTGACGATCGCCTTCGGCGACCTCGCCGGCGATGATGCGCGCGGGGCGGCAGTCGGTCGGCAGGTTGTAGAAGCGCTTTCGCGGGCGGGGTTCGAAACATCGTGGAACGGGTCTGCTGCGACTCGTATCGATGTCCCATCGTTCGACTGGAAAAGACGCTATCGGTAGCATCGGGTGTAGACGGGCAAGATGCCAAACGATCTGAACCGCGTAGCCTATTGGGTTACTCCCGGCATATACACATGGGGTTCAAGCGCCTGCAGCCGGCGCGCATCCGGTTCGAGTGGATCGCATGGGCCCCGCCGGCCGCCGATCGAGCGCGGCGGCATTCGGTAAACGCGGCGCGTCCGCAATCGTGATCTTGATCGATCTCGTCACGTCACGCGCCGCGACGCATACTCTGGACCGCCGATGCGCTACAGCACCCGCTCCAGCGCAGTCGCGAACCGCGCGACCGCCGCATCGACGTCATGCAGCTTGTCGAGACCGAACAAGCCGATGCGGAAAGTCTTGAAATCCGCCGGTTCGTCGCATTGCAACGGCACGCCGGCCGCGATCTGCATGCCGACGTCGGCAAATTTCTTGCCGGAGCGGATATCGTCATCGTCGGTGTAACAGACGACAACACCCGGTGCCTCGAAGCCTTCGGCCGCGACACTCCGGAACCCCTTCTGCGCGAGCAGCGCGCGAATCCGCGTGCCGAGTTCGAGCTGTTCCGCCCTCACCTTGTCGAAGCCGTACGCTTCCGTTTCCTCGATCACGTCGCGCAGCGTCGCGAGGCCGTCCGTGGGCATCGTCGCGTGATACGCGAACCCGCCGTTCTCGTACGCTTCCATGATCTGCAGCCACTTGCGCAGATCGCACGCAAAGCTGGTGCTCGTCGTCGCGTCGATCCGCTCGCGCGCGAGCGGACCGAGCATCACCAGCGCACAGCCGGGCGACGCGCTCCAGCCCTTCTGCGGCGCGCTGATCAGCACGTCGACGCCGCTCGCCTCCATGTCGACCCAGATCGTGCCGGACGCGATGCAATCGAGCACGAACATGCCGCCGACCGCATGCACGGCGTCGGCCACCGCACGCATGTACGCATCGGGCAACATCATCCCGGACGCCGTTTCGACGTGCGGTGCAAACACCAGATCCGGCTTGTGCTCGCGAATCGCCGCGACGACCTCGTCGATCGGCGCCGGCGCAAACGCAGCCTGGCGGCCCGATTCGACCGGACGCGCCTTCAACACGATCGACTCGGACGGAATGCCGCCCATGTCGAAAATCTGCGACCAGCGGAAGCTGAACCAGCCGTTGCGGATGACGAGGCACTTCCGGTTCGTCGCGAATTGCCGCGCCACGGCTTCCATGCCGAACGTCCCGCTGCCCGGCACGATTGCAACCGCCTTCGCGTGGTAGACCTGCTTCAGCGCGGCGGAAATGTCGCGCATCACGCGCTGGAAGCGCTGCGACATGTGATTGATCGACCGGTCGGTGTACACGACCGAGTATTCAAGAAGCCCGTCGCGGTCGACATCGGGAAGTAATCCTGGCACGTTCGCCTCCGGTAAAGGATGGAATGAGAGCGGGCGGTATGCGTGAATCGATGCCGCTCCGCCTTTGCAGCGCTTGTTTCCTTCGATAGACGAATGATTCTAGCGAAAGCTGTCTGAAGGTTGGAATTTTGGTGTGTTGTGGTGCGTCATCGGGACGGCGCGGGATCGACCACCGGCTCGGCCGTCCATTCGCATTTGCGCCGGATGGACCGGCGCATCGAAACGCAACTTCATGAAACCGGGCTTGCTATCCGGCGACACGGCAACATAAGCTTTAACGATACCGGCGCACGTCGCGAACGATTCCGCCCGGGTTCCCTGACGTCCTGCGATGAACATCAAAAGCCGTGCCCGCCCGCACACGGCCCGACCGACCCGCAAGGCCGATGCCGGCCCGCTGCGGTGGATCAACGGACTCGCCGCGGTGCGCGCCTATCGATTGCCGTGGCTGCCGCACGATCTGCTGGCCGGCGTCACGCTCAGTGCCGTGCTCGTCCCCGCCGGCATGGCGTACGCGAACGCAGCCGGCCTGCCCGCCGTCAGCGGCCTTTATGCGTCGTTTGCCGCGATGCTCGCGTATGCGCTGTTCGGGCCGAGCCGCATCCTCGTGCTCGGGCCCGACTCCGCGCTGGTCGCGCTGATCGCCGCAAGCATCGTGCCGCTTGCCCACGGCGATGCCGCGCACGCGCTCGCCCTTGCGGGCGCTCTTGCGATACTCACCGGCGCGATCTGCATCGCGGTCGGGGCGCTCAGGCTCGGATTCGTCACCGAGCTGCTGTCGCTGCCCATCCGGTACGGTTTTCTGAACGGCATCATGCTGACGATCAGCATCGGGCAGCTGCCCAAGCTGCTCGGATTCAAGGGCAAAGGCGAATCGTTCATCGAGCAGGTGCGCGACGTGCTCGATGGCATCGCGGCTTCGAAGATGAACGCCACGTCGTTCGCACTCGGTGTCGCGGCGCTCGTGCTGATACTCGCGTGCAAACGATTCTGCCCGAAGGTGCCCGGCGTGCTGCTCGCCGTGGCAGGCGCGACGGCGGCGGTGATGTGGTTCGACCTGTCGACGCGCGCCGGCGTCGCGACCGTCGGGGCAGTGCCGCAAGGGCTGCCCGTGCCGCGCATACCAAACGTAAGACTCGACGACTGGCTGCATCTCGCAGGGAGCGCGGCGGCGATCGCGCTCGTTTCGTTCACGGATATCAGCGTGCTGTCCCGTACCTACGAATTGCGCAACGACACCAATGTGGACCGGAATCACGAATGCATCGCGCTCGGGCTGTCGAACCTCGCCGCCGGTCTGGTGCAGGGGTTCGCGGTGAGTGCGAGCGGCTCGCGCACGCCGGTCGCGGAAGCGGCAGGCGCGAAGACGCAGGCGACGGGCGTGGTGGCTGCCGCGGTCGTTGCCGCGCTGCTGTTGTTCGCGCCCCGGGCGCTCGCACACACGCCGCAATCCGCGCTGGCTGCCGTCGTGATCGCGGCATGCGTGAACATGATCGAAGTGCGCGGCGTCGTGCGGCTTTACCGGCTGCGCAAGAGCGAGTTCGTGCAGGCAGTGGCGTGTTTCGTCGGCGTCGCAGTCCTCGGGGTCGTGAACGGCATTGCACTGGCGCTGCTGCTCACCGTGCTGTCGTTTCTGTGGCGTGCGTGGCGGCCTTACGCCGCCGTGCTCGGGCGCGTCGACGGCAGGAAGGGCTATCACGACGTGTCGCGCCATCCGGACGCGCGGCGCGTGCCGGGGCTCGTGCTGCTGCGCTGGGATGCGCCGCTTTTTTTCGCGAATGGCGAGATCTTTCGCGAGCGCGTGCTGCGCGCCGTCGACGAGTCGCCCGAGCCGGCACGCTGGATCGTCATCGCGGCGGAGCCCGTGACCGACATCGATCTCACGGCAGCGGGCGTACTCGAACAGCTGCATCACGAACTCGCCGCACGGCAGGTCAAGCTGGTCTTCGCGGAACTGAAAGGTCCCGTCAAGGACAGCCTCAAGCATTACGGCATGTACAGCATGTTCGGCGACAACAACTTCTTCCCGACGATCGGCGAAGCGGTAAGCGGTTATGTGGAAACGCATCGAATCGAGTGGCACGACTGGGAAGACGCCCGCTGACCGGGCGTCGTCCGAGGATCGGCGACACATCGGAGGCAGTATGGAACGAGAACTGAAGCTGCGGGTTTCCGTCAAGGATCTCGACACGTTGCGCCATGCACCGTTGCTGGCGCACGCCAACGGCGCCGCCGCGACCCAACAACTGACGAGCACGTACTTCGATACCGTCGCGCTTGCATTTCACAAGTGCGCGGCGTCGCTGCGCGTCCGTGCGGTCGGCGACGACCGAATCCAGACGTTGAAACTGGAAGGGCCGGCGCAGGCTGGCCTCTTCGACCGGGACGAATTCGAGATGCGCGTCGACGGCGACGTCCCCGATCTGACACTGCTGCGGGACAAGCTCCCCGACGACAGCGACTGCGGCCGGCTGGTGCGCGACGACGCCACGGCACCCGACCTGCATCCCGTGTTCGTCACACGGATCAAGCGGACGGTGCTACCGCTGCGCCTGCCGTCCGGCGATGAAGTCGAGGTTGCGCTCGACAAGGGGACGATCGACGCGAATTCGCATTCGGTCCCGATCGCCGCGGTCGAACTGGAACTGAAACGCGGCCGCCCCGAAAACCTGTACGGGATCGCACTGGAATTGCTCGACATCGCGCCATTGCGCATCGATCACGAGAGCAAGGCCGATCTCGGCTACGGGCTGCTCGTCGCCGAGCACCAGCCGGCCGTCAAGGCCCGACCGCTGCGACTGAAGCAGCACGATTCGATCGAAGACGCGTTCTGCCGGATCGTGCGCAACTGCCTGGACCAGGTCCACGCCAACGAGCGCGGTGTCGAGTCCGGTCATGATCCGTCGAGCGTTCATCAGATGCGCGTCGGGCTTCGTCGCCTGCGTTCGGCGCTCGACCTGTTCGACAAAGCGATTCCGGCGTTTCCCGGCCTTGACGACGAGCTGCGCTGGATCGCCGGCGAACTCGGTGCCGCGCGTGACTGGGAAGTGCTTGCCGGAACGACGCTCGACCATGCGGGCACGGGCGGCAATCCGGACGAGATCCGCCCCGTGCGCAACGCATGCCGGCGCATTGCGATCGCCAATCGCCAGCGCGCGGCTACCGCAGTCCAGTCGGTTCGCTACACGCGGCTCGCGTTGCAGCTCGCGTCATGGTTGAACCGAAAGGGCTGGCGGGACGGAATGCCCGACGAACAGCGCGACGCGATCATGCAGCCGGCGCGCCCTTTTGCTCACGACGTACTGCGTCGCCGGCACCGGAAACTGATCAAGCGTGGCAAACGGCTCGCCGATCTCGACGATCATCGCCGTCACCGCGCCCGCATCGCGGCGAAGAAGGTGCGGTACGCGACCGAATTCTTCGCGTCGCTGTGCCGCAAGCAAGCCGTTCGATCGTATGTCGACGCGCTGACGGCACTTCAGGACGATCTGGGCTGGCGCAACGATGCCGTGGTCGCGGATCGGCTTCTGAAGGCGCTGCCTCGTACGTCGCCCGACGCCGCGCCGGGTGCGGGGTTTGCGCGCGGGTTTCTCGCCGCACGCGCCGCGGCCGATCGCCAGACGCTGAAGAAGCTGTGGAGCCGCTTCAAACGATTGTCGCCGCCACACTGAACCGGCGCGACGGGCGGCTGGCTTTCAAACTGCCTGCCATCAGCGCCGCCGGCCCGTTTGCGCCGCTAGCGCAACCCGCATGAAGGACTCCGCCAGCACCGTCGGCTCGACGGGCAATACGAGCGCACACACCGATTGCGCATCGTCATCCGCAAGCGGCACGAATGCGACACCGTCGAACGCGAGACCCGCCATCCGCTCCGGGACGATCGCCACCCCTCGCCCCGCTGCGACGAGATTCAGCATCGACGTCTTCGGCGAAACGATCCGCGCGGCTGCCGGCACGAATCCGCGTTTCAGGCACAGATCGAGCACGACCCGCGCCAATCCGCCCCGCTCGCGATACACCGCGGACACGAACGGTTCTCCTTTCAAGCGCGCAATCGTCGTCCGCTTCTGCTTCGCGAGCGAATGACCGACCGGCACCGCCGCGCACAACCGCTCCGCGGCCATCTCGACGAAGCGAACGCGCGCATCGCGCCGCAATACCGGCAATCGCACCACGCCGACATCCGCATTGCCGTTCGCAACCTCGAGCACCTGATCCTCGGACGACGCGCGATCGATATCGATCCGCGCGCCCGGACACTCGGTCATGAACCGGTCGAGAACCGGCATCAGGCTGCCGACGGGAATCGTGCTCGAATGCAGCAGCCGCACTATGCCGGCCTCGCCGCGCGCCAACTGCGCGCCCGCTTCGGCCGCCGCGGTCAGCGTCGCCGGAATCGACGCGACGCGATCGCGATATAGCGCGCCGGCCGGCGTGAGCCGGACGCCTCGCGGCTCGCGCTCGAACAACGGAAACCGCAATTCGTCCTCCAGCTGCCCGATCTGCCGGCTGAGCGCCGACTGCGCGACATGCAGCGCGCTCGCCGCCGGCGTGAAGCCGCCAAGATCGGCCACGGTCAGGAAATACTGGATTTGACGAAGGGATGGCATGCCGAAACGAGATGGATGAGCGCCGGATTCGATATTTGCGTTATACCGGAGCACTTCGCAGAATGAAAGCTTCCGGGCCGCCCACTCCCGCCGCGGCCCGATTTCCGGAAACTGCCGATCGCCATGACTTCGCTGACTACCGTTCTGTCCTGCTTCCTCGTCGTCGCCGCCGGCATGAGCGTCGCGCTGCAGCAAGTGCTCAACGCGCACCTGCGCGCGCAGCTCGCGTCCCCGTGGTGGGCCGGCTCGGTCAGCTATTTCGTGGGCCTCGTCGCGATGCTCGCGGTCGCGTTGCTGTCGCCGCAGCCGCGGCTGACGAGTGCCTTCTCCGACGCCGGCGCGTGGTTCAGCTGGACCGGCGGATTCTTCGGCGCGGTGTTCATCGGCGTCGCGATCCTGATGGTGCCGCGGCTCGGCGCGGCGACGACGCTCGCGCTGGTCGTCGTCGGGCAGATGGTCGGGTCGCTGCTGCTCGATCAGTTCGGACTGTTCGGCACGCCGCAGCATCCGGTCAGCGCGATTCGCCTCGCCGGCGCGGCATGCCTGGTCCTCGGGGTCGTGCTGATTCGCGCGTGACCGGGCGGCGATACCGGCGTTCCACTGCTCCCTCTGCCGCCGTCTCGTCAACGAAGCGGATCAGTAGCGGTCCGACACACCGTCGATGCCGTGCTCGCGCAACGCGCGAACGAGCGCCGCACGTACCGTCGCGACATCCGAAAACGCCGGCCGTCGATGCGCAGCGATTTCCGCAGCCGTATAAGGCTTGAAATCGCGCGGCAGCGCTTCACGATTCATCGTCGTGAGCACCCAGTTCAGGACGTCCGCGAGATCCTGGTCCGACAGCGCGGAGTTCGACGCGCCCGGCACGCGCATCACGTATTCGCGCCCGGCCGGCAGATGCGTGAAATAACCGAGCGAGTTCGCGAGCGGCGGCACCTTGCCCGGAATGCCGCCGCCCGTCGCCGTGTGGCAGCCCATGCAGTTGAGCACCCAGTGCTGGCGCGCGCGCGTCGCGTCGGCCGTGCCGTCGGCATGTGCGGTGGCAGGCATCGCGCATGCGGCGGCAGCGGCCAGCATCGCAGCCAGGCGATTCACGATGAACGAACCGGTCTGCGATACGGCCGCACGGCGCACGCCGCGACGCCGAATGCCGGCCGCATTCACAGCCCCAGCCCCTTCGTCACGATCGCCCGTTGCGCGTGAACGGCCGTGCCGTCCATCTCCTTCGCCCGCGCCGCGCGAATGTCGGCCGCCGTGAACGGCTTCGCGTCGCCGTGCGTGTCGTTGAGATCGAACACGACGTAGTTGAGCACGTTCGCGAGGTCGTCATCGCTCGCGTTCGCGAACGACGGCATCTTGAAGTTGTAGCGCTTGCCGTGCACGTCGATCTCGCCGAACATCCCGTGCAACAGCGTCGCGACGAGTTGCGCACGGCCCGCGTCGGCCGTCGCGTACTTGCCCGGGTACTCGGTCAGCGGCGGCGCAAGGCCGTCCTGCCCCTTGCCGCCCGCCTGGTGGCACACCGCGCACTGCGCGTCGAACAGGCGCTTGCCCGCCGGGTAATGTACGGCCTGCTGCGCGCCGGCTACGCCCGGCACCATCAGGAACGCGCCGGCAGTTGCCACGCACGCGGCGACGATCTTTCCAGCTTGCTTCGCTTTCATTGCTTTGCCGCTCCCAGCAGGACCGAAACCGAACAGTGGTAATTCGAGTTACCGTTCGCCATGCACCAGTTGATGTCGTTGTTCAGCGACAGCTTGTACAGCGGCTTCTCGCGCTCGTTGCGGTTGCAGAAGCACTTGCCGCACGACGTCTTGCCGCAGCAGTCGTTGTACGACACGATGTAGTCGGATCCGTCGTGCGGATTGCGGCAGGTGCCGATCCACGTGATCGGCGACGGTGTCGTCCCCGGCGGGCAGCTGCTCGACGTACCGCCGCAGCAGCTGCACAGCCAGCCGTCGATCGCGCAGTATTTCCAGTAGTCGCAACTCAGCGGATCGTCGCTCGCACCCGATGCGGCGGCGCCCGAAGCCGCCGATGCCCCCGCGGCCGCGTCGGCCGCATACGCAGTACGATCGACCGGCAGCAGCGGCAGCAACGCCGATCCCACCAGCACCTTGCCGAGCTTCGCCATCGCGCTGCGGCGCGAACTATGTTGTGCGACGCCGCGCGCCGAGCGTTCGAACCATGAATCAAGCAGGCCCATTCCGTTGTTCTCCGTTGACGTAGAAAGAAGGTCGGCCGATCACGCGTGCTGCGCGTGCTCCCGATGGCCGCCGTGGTCGTGATCGCCGTGCACGAACTGCTGCAGCGATGCGACGCCCCGCTCTTTCGCTTCGAACAGGCTCTCGAGATGCTCGCGCGTATTGACGAGCCCCTTCGCGCGCACGGTGCCGTTCTCGTCGAGCAGCACCGCATACGGCAGCTTGCCGATCTGGTACGCGAGGCCGAGCTCCTGCGACAGCACGTACGGAAAACGCGCGAGGTCGTGCTTCTGCGCGAAGCGCGTGTGTTCGTCGAGATCGCCGTCGCTCGCGAGCACGATGTTCACCGGCGTCGACTCGCTCGCCTGCAGCGACGGCAACAGCGGCAGCAGCTTCTTGCAGACCGGGCACGTCGGCGACAGGAAGAACAGCAGCGTTGCGTTGCCCGCTGCATCGATGCCGCCGACCTTCACTTGCGAACCGCGAATGTCGGTCAGCTCGAACATCGGCGCGATCGCGCCGACCGCCGGGCCCTTGTCGATCATCAGCGCGCCGGCCGGCATGATGCGTTCGTACAGGATGCCGATCTGGCGGACGAGCGCGAGGCAGATCGCGGCGAGCGCGAGCACGGCGATCCACAGCAATGCGGTGGAAACGGTGAGAGCGGTTTGCATCATGAATTCCTCAGGTGGGAAAGGCGCGGTACGTTGGCGAGCAGCACGTCGACGGTGAGCAGCGCGCAGACGATCAGCAGCACGGAAGAGAACAGCGTCAGGTAGTCGAACCACACGACCGTGCGTGTACCCGGCTCGACGAATGCGGTCGCGCTCAGCACGACGAGCAGCAGCACGCGCGCGACATGCAGCCAGCCGATGCCGCGCGGCGCGTCCGCACGCGAAGCGGCAAACCCGGAACAGCCGCAGTCGATGTCGGTGTGTCCGCGCACGATGTTGATCGTCATGCCGGCGGCGAACCCGAGCAGCAACGCGATCAGGCCGAGCGCGCCGGCCATGCGCGTATCGGGAAACAGCAGCGCCGCGGCGCAGATGGCTTCCGCGAGCGGGATCGCGAACGCGGCAGGCGCGGCGAGCGCGTCGGGCAGCAGGCGATAGCCGGCCAGCGCGTCGCGAAATGCGGCAGGCCGGCGCATCTTCGCGAACGCGCCGAGCAACACGACGACGGCGGCGCCTGCCTGCGCGCCGGTAGCGAATACGGGATCGAGCGTCATCGCGGCCTCACGGGTTCACGAGCAGCGATGCCGTGCTGCCGATCTGCTTCTCGACGTGCCGCAGCTTGCCGGTGCGCGCGTCCATCACGACGAGATCGGACGTTCCCGTCAGCCCGTAGAACAGCGGCGTGTCGTCGTCGCTGACCTGGATCGACACGAGCGGATCGACCTTCTGCTGCGCGAGATCCCAGCGCGCGACGCGCTGCTTCGTCTTCAGGTCGTACACCCACACCTGCGTGCCGGGATCCTTGTGCGTACCGTCGCCGCCCTTGTGCATCAGCACGTAATAGCGGTTCTGCTTTGCGTGCACGGCCGTCTGCTGCATGCCGCCCGGGCGCCAGCCTTCGGCGCGCTCCGCATCGGTCAGCAGCGACCACGACGTGCCGAACGCCGGCTTGTCGCCGCTGAAATCGGCGCTGCGCACGTTGCCGTGATACGTCGTGAACAGATAGCCGCCGCGGTAGCGCGATGCGTTGATGAAGGCCGGGTCGTTGTCGACGTCGATGAACGCGTCGGACATCGTGCGCTTCACCTCCTTGCCGTTCGCGTCGAGCGTCACGGTGAGCGCCTTGCCGCTTTCGCACAGCGCGGTGAAGCGGTCGCTCCCCGACGGATACGCGAGCACGCACGCCGCGGTGTCGATCTCCGACAGCACCTGCTTCGATACCGCATCGATCACCGTGACCGACGCGGCCGGCGTGATGTTCGCGACGTACAGCCGCCTGCCGTCCGCACTGAACGCGGTGTTGTACGGCGACGGCACGTGCTGCCCGTGCTTCGCCGGAATCGCGATCTCGCCGGTGTGATCGAGCGTCGCGTTGTCGGTCATCTCGACCACGTCGGTGCGCGTGCCGTGCGAGCCGCGCGAGAAATACGTCGTCGCGACGAAGCTCGTCTTGTGGTCCGGCGAAATCGCGAGGCCCGGCGCGAAGCCGCCGTCGATCTGGCCGAGCAGCTTCTTCGCGTCGGCGTCGTACACGTAGATGCGTCCGTCGGTCATCGTCGGCATCGCGATGTCGACGACGTACACCTCGTGCGGATGCCACGGCGGCATCTTCTGCACGACCAGCTCCTCCGGCTTTTCCGTCGCGTACGCGCTGCCGGCCCACGCCGCCGCGCACGCCAGCGTCGCCGCGCAAGCCGCGGTGCGTCGCCTTGTTCTCATGTCGCCTCCAGTTGGGATTCACGTGATGTGGAGCGACTGTAGTGCGACAAAAAATCCGGCCAGCGCCCGGACCGGCAACGCGTGCGTGCCGATTCGGGATATTGGAAAACCGGCTGAAAGGCAGCGGTTGCGCATGCCATCCGCCCCCTCAAAAACCCTCGGGCGAATAGCGCTCGTCCGTATTGCACCGACCGCGCGGTCGGTTTAATCTTGCGCGGTCCGAACGATCGCCGGAGGCGCCGTGCTCGTGTTTCACCAGATGTTCGACGATGCAGACCGGCATGCCGAGGCGCTGCGCGGCTGGGATCAGCGTTACGACCAGATCGGCTGCGGCTCGTATCGCAGCGCGGTGAAGCACGTCGAGCTCGACGGCGTCCAGCTGTTCCAGGAAGCGGCGAACGTGCGCATCATCCAGCGCGGACGTCTGCCGCCCGGCCATACGGTGTTCGGGATGCCGCTCGCCGGCGCCGGCACGTTTGCGTTCGGCGATGCGCGCATCGAGCGCGGCACGATCGTGATGGCGCGCGGCGGCTCACCTTTCGAACTCCATTCGCCGGACGACATGTCGTTGATCGGCGTGGTCGTCGATCACGCGCTGATGCAGCAGATCGAGGATGCCGCCGATGTGCGGTTCGACGAACGCACGCTGCGGCGCGGCGTCGTCGACGTGCCGGCCGCCGCGTGCGAACGCGCGAGCGTGCAGCTCGCGACGCTGCTCGAGCGCGTGTTGTCGGCACCCGACAGGTTCGACACGGCACGCGCGCAGGCGGAACTGCGCGGCGAAGTCGGCACCGTGCTCGTCGAGCTGCTCACGTACCGGATGCCGGAGCCGCCGAACCGGCTCACGCATGCGTGCCATGCCGACATCGTGCGGCGCGTGCACGACTACGTGATCGAGCATCCGGAGGCGCCCGTCGACATCCTGAGCCTGTGCACGCAACTGCGCGTGAGCCGGCGCACGATGCAGAACAGCTTCCAGTCGGTCGTGCAGACCGGCCCGCTGAACTACACGCGCTCGCTGCGCCTCGCGCAGGTGCGGCGCCTGCTGCTCGACACACGGCAGTCGGACCTGCCGATCAGCGAAGCGGCCGCGCGCTGGGGCTTCATCCATCTCGGGCATTTCGCGAACGCGTACAAGGCCCAGTTCGGCGAACTGCCGTCGACGACCGCGCGCCGCACGGTGCGCACCGCAAAAACGCGCTGAGCGCCGGCAAAACCCGCGATAATCCCGTGTCGAACGTTCGGCTCGCGGGAGCCGCGCCGGCGCCCGCGGGGTCGGCCCGCTCGCCGCGCCGCGCGCTGCGCGACGATCACCCGATTTCACCCCACGCTCCGATGACCGAGGATTTCCATTTCCTGCTGCTGCCCGGCTTCTCCGCGCTCGGCTTCATGTCCGCGGTCGAGCCGTTGCGCGTCGCGAACCGGTTCCGCACCGAGCTGTACCGCTGGCACGTGATCAGCGCGGACGGTGCACCCGTCGCCGCGAGCAACGGCATCCCGGTCGCGGCCGAAGCCGCATACGCGGACGTCGAGCAGGTCGAGACGGTGTTCGTCGTCGCGGGCTTCGATCCGCTCGTGTGCTACGACCGCCCGCTCGCCGACTGGCTGCGCCGCCAGAACCGGCATGGCGCGACGCTCGGCGGCATCGACACCGGCAGCTTCGTGCTCGCGGAAGCCGGCCTGTTCGACGCGTCGCAAACGCTCACGCTGCACTGGGAAGCACTGGCCGCGTTCCGCGAACGCTACCCGGGCCTGAACGCGACGCAGGAACTGTTCGAGATCGACGACCGGCGCATCACGTGCGCGGGCGGCACCGCGTCGATCGACATGATGCTCGACCTGATCGGCCGCCGGCACGGCGCCGATCTCGCGGCGGCGATCTCCGAGCAGTTCGTCGTGAGCCGCATCCGGCAGCGCTCGGACAGCCAGCGGCTCGAGATCGCCGCGCGCTATCGCGTGCACAACCGCAAGCTGATCCAGGTGATCGACACGATGCAGCGGCACATGGAGACGCCGCTCGGCTCGGACGCGCTCGCGCAGGAGGTGTCGATCACGCGCCGCCAGCTCGAACGGCTGTTCAGCGCGACGTTGAACGACACGCCGACGCACTTCTACCTGAACCTGCGGCTCGACCGCGCGCGCGAACTGCTGCAGCAGACCGACATGAGCATCACGTCGGTGTGCGTCGCGTGCGGCTTCGAATCGCCGTCGCATTTCTCGCGCACGTATCGCGCGCGTTTCGGCGTGAGCCCGCGCAGCGACCGGCGCGCGACGCGCTGAACGGCGGCGCGCGCACCGCAGCATCCGGCCGGCACGCGAACCGCGCGCCGGAGTTCGACAAGCTGGCCTTCGTACGCGGCCGATCTCGACGACGGTCAGCACGGCGCCAAGCGCCGAGCGGCGTCGGCACTCTCGAACGGCACCGGCTGGGCGCGTGCGTCACGCACGCCCGTTCGAACGCGCTTCCCGTTCCGGATAGAATCGTCGCTCGATCATTTCCGCCTCACGGTGCCTCGCCATGACCGACTTCTCCCGCTCCGCCGCAGAGCTCTCCCCCGTGCGCGTCACGACCGCGTTCGACCTGCCCGGCCACATGACCGTGCGCTCGCTCGGCGTCGCGCAAGGCATCGTCGTGCGGTCGCGCTCGATCGTCGGCTCGTTCGGCGCGTCGCTGCAAACCATCTTCGGCGGCAACATCACGCTGTATACGTCGCTGTGCGAGAAGGCACGCCAGCAGGCGTTCGACAAGATGCTCGCCGATGCACGCAAGCTCGGCGCGAATGCGATCGTCGCGATGCGCTACGACTCGACCGAGATCGGCTCGGGTGTCACGGAAGTCATCTGCTACGGCACGGCCGTGCAGGTCGCACCGAACGCCGGCGCCTGACCGTCACCCGTCGAACGCTAGCCGCCCCTCACACGCGGGCTTGTCCGGAATTCGATCGAAACAGGAAAGCGATTTGAAATTCATCGTGCCGGGTGACGCTGCTTGTCGGCCCTGCACCGGCCACTGACGTCGACTCAGCGATCACGCTCGAGCGACGTCATGTTTCGCAACGTCGGGAACAAGCGCATCCACGTCAGCGCGACGGCGATCGTCGCCGCACCGCCGACGACGATCGCGGCCGGCGCCCCCCACCATGCGGCCGTCACGCCCGATTCGAATTCGCCGAGCTGGTTCGACGTGCCGATGAACAGCGAGTTGACCGCGCTCACGCGGCCGAGCATGTCGTCGGGCGTGCGCAACTGCACGAGCGACAGGCGCACGACGACGCTCACGACGTCCGAAGCGCCCAACGCCGCGAGCGCGACGAGCGACAGCACGAAATTCCTCGACAACCCGAACACGATCGTCGCGATACCGAATGCGATCACGCCGCCGAACATCGCGCGGCCCGGCCGCCCCTTCAGCGGAAAACGCGTGAGCCACAGCGTGCCCGCGAGCGCGCCGACCGCGGGCGCCGCGCGTAACGCACCGAGGCCCCAGGGCCCGACCTGCAGGATGTCGCGCGCATAGATCGGCAGCAGCGCGGTCGCGCCGCCGAACAACACGGCGAACAGGTCGAGCGACAGCGCACCGAGGATCGCCGGCTCGCGCCGGATGAACGCGATGCCCGAAAACACCGAACGCAACGTGACGGGTTCGCGCGCGGGCGGCGCGCTGCGCAGCGGAATCGTGCCGCTCAGCAGCGCCGCGACCGCGAACGCGACGACGCTCGTGCCGAACGCGACGGGCGCGCCGATGCCGTACAGCACGCCGCCGAACGCGGGGCCGAGTATCTGCGCAGCCTGGTTCGCGGACGTCGACAGCGCGGTGGCGCGCGGCAGGTCGCTGCGCGGCACGACGGCCGGCAGCAGCGACGACACCGACGGCGATTCGAATGCGCGCGCGGTGCCGACGATCGCCGCCAATGCATACACAGCCGGTGCCGTGAGCCCGCCTTTCGCCGCGCCGAACAGGAACACGCCGGCGGCGAGCGCCTCGATGCTCTGGCAGATCGTCGCGATGCGGCGACGGTCGTAGCGATCGGCCACCTGTCCGACGACGAGCGTCAGCGCGAACATCGGCACGAACTGCGCGAGCCCGACGAGCCCGAGCGCGAACGCGCTGTGCGTGAGCGCATAGACGTACCAGCCGATCGCGACCGACAGGATCTGGAATGCGAGCGACGACATCACGCGCGTGCCCCAGAAGCGCTGGAACGGTGCGTGGCGGAACAGGTTGACGGGTAACGGCGACGGCGAAGCGGATTCGGGTAACGGGGCGGTCATCGGAAAGACGTCATCGGACGGAGGCTGGCGATCGGCGGTAGGCGATGCGGCCAAAGCGCGATGATAGCTTCAACTGCCGGAACGCTGCCGACAGCCCCGTGCCCGTGTGCGGCGGCACGGCCGGCGCGATCGGTACGCGCGACACGGCGCCGCCGCCGCGCAAAAAAAAAGCGCGAACCGCGGTTCGCGCCAAAGAGAGACCTCGCTGAAGACGTCGAAAGATCTACCCCACTCAGAAAGAATGCCGCATCCCGATCCGCACGTCGGCCTGCGTCTGCGTCGTCGACGGCGTGAAGCTGTAGCCGATCACCGCATCGACGCCCTGCGACGCGCGCAGGTAGTCGCCGGAGATGTACACGTCGGTGCGCTTCGACAGCAGGTAGTGCAGGCCGGCCGTGCCCTGGTTCCAGTGATGGCCTTCGAAGCGCGTGTGCTGGTAGCCCGCGATCAGGCTCAGCGCCGGCGTGAACTGGTACAGGCCGCCGCCTTCGTACACCTGCATGTGCGACGACTGGCCGAAGCCCTTGATCGTCGTGTACGAGTAGTTCGCGTCGAGCGTCAGCTTGCCGATCGTGTAGCTGGTGCCGATGCCGAACGTGCCCTGGCTGTCGACGTCCATCGCCGTGTTCGAGAACAGGTCGGTGCGCGCACCGGTCGCCGGATCGACGGTCACGGTCTGCTGGCCGAGGAACGTATGCGTGCCGATCATCGCGTACGGATCGAACGCATAGATGCCGTTCGGGTTGTTCAGGCGCGTGTACGCGGCGCCGATCGAGAAGTCGCCCTTCGTGAAGCTCGCGCCCGCGCTCCATGCGCTGTTGCGGTGGAAGTTGCCGGCCACGTTGCCGAACGAGTACATCGCGCCGAACTTGAAGCCGCTCAGGTCGTTCGACAGGAACTTCACCGAGTTCGGCAGACGGTCGCCGTTGAAGCGGTCGAAGTCGCCCTGGTGGATCGCGTAGCCGCTGCCCCATGCCGAGATGTTGTAGATCGACACGAGTTCGTTGGTGATGTCCAGCTGGTTACCGAACGACAGCGTACCCCAGTCGTTCTGCAGACCGACATAAGCCTGGCGCCCGAATTCCGCGCCGCCGAAGCCGAGTTGCCCGTTGCCGAGGTGGAAACCGCTCTCGAGCGTGAACACCGCCTTCAGGCCGCCGCCGAGGTCTTCCGTGCCCTTCAGGCCGAAGCGGTTGCCGTACGCGATGCCGTCGTCGAACTTGACCACGTGCGAGCCGCCCGTGTTGTTCACGTACGTGATGCCAGCGTCGATGATGCCGTACAGCGTCACGCTGCTCTGCGCGTGGCCGATGGCGGGAATACAGGCCGCGCATGCGAGCGCGGCAGCTACGGCGACTTTCTTTTGCTTCATTGTCGACTACCCCCTGAACCGTTCGATGGAAAGAACCGTGGCTCGGCGCGTGCCGCAATACGCCGGCTGATTCGAATTCGGTACGTCCGCTGGCTTCGGCATTTCGTTTTCCGCAATAACGCAGCCATTGGCGAAAAATACAAACCCATATTTCGGGTCACCCGTCTGAAGGCGACACCAAATGGTCTCGATGCGACTGGTCGGGAAAACACGGAGACGGGCGGCGCGGCACAAACCGGCCGCCCGGACGGAGGTCAGCGCGCGTCGAGCGCCGCGCGCACGGCCGGCAGCGCCGGCGCTCCGGAGGCCGTCGTCACGCCGTCGAGCCAGCCCGCGACGAGCGCCGGGTCGGCCTTCAGCACGTGCTGCGCCGCGACTGCGGGCGACGTCTTGTTGTCGAGCATGTCGGCGATCATCCGGTTCTCGACGTCGACGGAGAACGTCATCTGCCGGAACAGCCGCGCGAGGTTCGCGCACTGGCCGGCAAAGCCGGGGCGCGTGACCGTGTTGACCGTCGCGCCGCCGTAGTTCGGGCCGAAATACGCGTCGCCGCCGGACAGGTACGTCAGGTGGAACTTGGTGTTCATCAGGTGCGGCTCCCACGCGAGAAACACGATCCAGCGCTTGTCGCGCACCGCGCGCTCGACCTGCGTGAGCATCCCCGTCTCGCTCGATTCGACGAGCGACCAGTTCGCCGGCCCCAGCGCATGGTCGGACAGCATCCGCTTGATGTTCTGGTTCGCCGGCGCGCCGGGCTCGATCCCGTAGATCTTGTCGCCGAAGCGGTCCGCATAGCGAGCGAGATCGGCGAACGTGTGCACGCCGGCCGCCGCGACGTAGTCGGGCACCGCGAGCGTGAACTTCGCGCCGCTCAGGTTCGCGTGCAGCACGTCGATCGACTTTTCGTCGACGAACGGCTTCACGAGCGGCGCCTGCGCGGGCATCCAGTTGCCGAGAAACACGTCGACCTGCCCTTTCTTCAAGCCCTGGTACGTGATCGGCACCGACAGGTTCGCGACGTCCTGCCGGTAACCGAGCGCCTTCAGCACGACACCGGCCATCGCGTTGGTCGCGTCGATGTCGGTCCAGCCGGGCGCCGCCATCTTCACGTCGCGGCACGTCTGCGGATCGGCCGCGCGGGCGGGTTGCTGCATCGCGAGCATGCACGCGGCCACGGCGAGCGCCGTGCCGAGCCTGCGGTTTGCTGCGTGGATTTGCCGTTTCATGGTCTGTTTCCTCCGTCGTCGTTCGTCAATGTCCGCGCGATGCGGATCGTTCAGCGCCCGACGCGCGGAAAGCGCGCCATCGCTTCGAGCGTGTCGAGTTCGATGTGATTGCGCATGTAGCGCTGGCTCGCATCGGTAAACGGCTGCCAGTCCCACGCCTGGATGCGGCCCTGCGTCGTCGCCGCGTAATGGAAGCGGCGCCGCCGCTGGCTCGCGCGCACCTGGGCGTCGAGCGCCGGCAGGTTCCAGCGTTGCGCGGCTTCCGCGCGGAAAGCGGCGAGCACGTCGGCGGCTTCGGGCAGGCCGGCCAGGTTGGTGCGCTCGCGCGGATCGTCGGCGAGGTTGTAGAGCTGGTCGGGGTCGGCCGGACAATGCACGTACTTCCAGTCGCCGCGGCGGATCATCACGACAGGCGCGACCGCCCCTTCCGCGAGATATTCGCCGAGCGCGACATCGTGCGCGGGCGCGCCTTGCAGATGCGGGACGAGGCTCGCGCCGTCGACCGGGTCGGGCCAGCCGCCGGCCGGCGCGACCCCGGCCAGGTCGACGAGCGTCGGCAGCAGGTCGACGTGCGACACGGGCCCGCGCACGCGTGCGGCGTCGAAGCGGCCCGGCGCGTGCACGATCAGCGGCACGCGGCAACCGCCTTCGAAAAACGTCATCTTGTACCAGAGCCCGCGCTCGCCGAGCATGTCGCCGTGGTCGGACGTGACGATCACGATCGTGTCGTCGGCGAATCCGCATTGCTCGAGCGCGGCCAGCACGCTGCCGAACTGCGCATCGACGTAGGACGTCGCGCCGTAGTATGCACGGCGCGCGGCGCGAATCTGCGCATCCGTCGGCGGCGTGCGGTCGTTTTCGCAGACGAAACGCAGCCGCTGCGAATGCGGATCGCTTTGCGCCGCATCGAGCCGCACGGCCGGCATGTCGATTTCGTCGTCGCTGTACAGCTCCCAGTACTCGCGCGTGATCGCATACGGGTCGTGCGGATGCGTGAGCGACACGACCATGCAGAACGGCCGTTCGTCGTGCCCCGCCGCACGCTCGCGCGCGACGTCGTACAGCTTCTGCTTCGCCGCGAACGTGACCTCGTCGTCGAAGTCGAGCTGGTTCGTGCGCACGCACGGGCCGGCCTCGAGTACCGAACTCATGTTGTGATACCAGCTCGGCCGCTCGGTCGGCTGGTCCCAGTCGGGCACCCAGCCGAAGTCGGCCGGATAGATGTCGGTCGTGAGCCGCTCCTCGAAACCGTGCAGCTGGTCGGGCCCGCAGAAGTGCATCTTGCCGGACAGCATCGTCCGGTAGCCGCCGGCGCGCAGGTAGTGCGCGAAGGTCAGCGTTTGCGCGGGCAATTCGGCGGCGTTATCGTAGGCGCCGATGCCCGACGGCAGCTTGCCGGTCAGGAGCGAGAAGCGCGACGGCGCGCACAGCGGGCTCGCGCAGTACGCGGCGTCGAACACCACGCCTTGCTTGGCGAGGCGGTCGAGCGTCGGCGTGCGCGCGACGCGGTTGCCGTATGCCGGCAGCGCGAACGGCGTCAGCTGGTCGGCCATCAGGATCAGGATGTTGGGAGTCGGGTTCGTCATCGCGGTCGTGGGGAAATCGGTGTTCGAACGGAGCAGCGCGACGCTTCGACGGCGACGCAGCCGGCATGACGGACGCAGCGTGCAGAAAATGCCGCGCGCACGTTCCGCGACTGGCAGAATCGCGGAAGGGCCGCTGCAACGCCGGGCCGTCCGAAGCACTATCTCCCGCCCGAATTCGCGCGGGAAGGCGTCCGGCCCTTATGGGGCCATTAGAGAGACTTATGTCGAAATCCGAACCGTTACCGTCGATGCAGGCGCTGCGCGCGTTCGAATCGGCCGCGCGTCTGCAGAGCTTCACCGCCGCCGCACGCGAGCTCGGCTCCACGCAGCCGGCCGTGAGCCAGCAGGTGTTCCAGCTCGAGGCGGAACTCGGCGTGCCGCTGTTCGAGCGCAGCCCGCGCGGCGTCACGCTGACGAGCGACGGCCAATGCCTGTACGAAGCAGTGCGGGTGAGCCTCGACACGCTGCGCGGCGCGACCGCGACGCTGCGCGCGCGCCGCGAGCACGGCGCGCTCACGATCATCACGGATTTCGGTTTCGCGACCTACTGGCTGATGCCGCGCCTCGCCGGCCTGAAGCGCGTGATGCCGGACGTCGACGTGCGGGTCGTCACGTCGCAGGATTACGACGCGCAGCGCGACCACGCGGACATCGCGATCCTGTTCGGCGACGGTCACTGGCCGTCGTGCACCGCGGCACGCCTCTTCCCCGAATCCGTCACGCCCGTCTGCTCGCCCGCGTTCCGCGACGCGCATCCGCACGTCGCACGGCCCGACCATCTGCATGCGCTGCCGCTGCTGCACGTGCAGCCGACGCGCCCCGAGCGCTGGCTGTCGTGGGCCGCCTGGTTCGACGCGCACGGGCTCGACGCGCCGGCCGCCGCGCGCGGCGTGACCTTCAACAGCTATGCGCTGGTGATCCATGCGGCGCTGCTCGGCGAGGGCGTCGCGCTCGGCTGGTCGCCGCTCGTCGACGAGCTCGTCGCGTCCGGGCAGCTCGTGAAGCTCGTCGACGCGCCCGTCGTCACGTCGCGCGGCTATTTTCTCGTGCGCCCGCCGCAGCGGCCCGAGCCGGACGCGACGCACGTGTTCCGCCGCTGGCTGCTCGACGCGTGCGCGTCGGCGTGAAAGGCCGTCCGCCCGCAAGCCTGCGCCCCCCGTTCGGCACCGCCTGACGCGTCGCACCGCCCCCGCCGCGCTGGCGCGCCGATACCAGCCACACGGCGGGTTGGTTCTATCCGCGCCCATATCGTCCTGATTTACTTGAGTCTCCCGCGGCCCGTGTCGCGCGGCGCCGTGGTGCGCCGCCGCACGGGTTCGCGCCCCATGACATCCGAGGAATCTCATGACCGCCGACTCACGCCCCGATCAATTCGTCCTGACGCTGTCGTGCCCGAGCGCGGCCGGCCAGGTCGCCGCCGTCGTCGGCTTTCTCGAGCGCCATCGCTGCTACGTCGATGCGCTGAACGTGTTCGACGACGATCTGAGCAACCACTTCTTCGTACGCTGCGTGTTTCATCCGACGGATGAAACGCTGCAGATCGACGCGCTGCGCCAGGAGTTCGGGCCGATCGCGGCCGCGCTCGCCGGCGGCGCGGGCGACACGCAATGGGCGATCCATGACGTGAACGCGCGTCCGAAAGTGCTGATCATGGTGTCGAAGCTCGAGCACTGCCTCGCGGACCTGCTGTTCCGCTGGCGAATGGGCGAGCTGAAGATGGACATCGTCGGCATCGTGTCGAACCATCCGGACTTCGAGCCGCTCGCCGCGCAGCACGGGCTGCCGTTCCGTCATTTCCCGATCACGGCCGACACCAAGGCACAGCAGGAAGCGCAGTGGCTCGACTTCTTCGAATCGAGCGGCGCCGAGCTCGTGATCCTCGCACGTTACATGCAGGTGCTGTCGCAGGAAACCAGCGCGAAGCTCGCGAACCGCGCGATCAACATCCATCACTCGTTCCTGCCCGGCTTCAAGGGCGCGAAGCCGTATCACCAGGCGCATGCGCGCGGCGTGAAGCTGATCGGCGCGACCGCGCACTTCGTGACCGACGATCTCGACGAAGGCCCGATCATCGAGCAGGTGGTCGAGCGCGTCGACCATGCGCTGCGGCCTGAGCAACTGCTGGCGGTCGGGCGCGACGTCGAATGCATCACGCTCGCGCGCGCGGTGAAGGCATTCATCGAGCGCCGCGTGTTCCTGAACGGCGACCGGACGGTGGTGTTTCCGTAAGCGCCTGCGCTCGGCGCGCCGCCAACAAAAAACCGACCGGCAATCAGCCGGTCGGTTTTTTTTCGGGCAGTTCGTTCGTCGCTTCGCGCGACGGCCCCGGTGCGGTGTCCGGTGCGCCGCGCGATGCGTCACGCGCTTACTTCATCCACGCGAAGTAGTACGACAGCCAGATCGTGAGCGCTGCGCCGACCAGCGCCGCGTACGGCATCAGGTTCAGCCACATCGCGCGCTTCGGCACTTCGAGTTCCATGTCGCGCTGCATCTGTGCGGGGAACCGGCCGCGATCCTGCCAGTAGTGGCGATACAGGAACACCGGCACGATCAGCAGCATCGCGATCAGCCCGTTGCGCAGCGTGCCTTCGCCCTGCAGGTTCGCGCCCGCGCCGACGTAGACGAGGTTCGCGTAGCCGCAGATCGAACCGGCGACGAGCAGCCACGTCGGGCAGCGGAACGGCCGGTCCCAGTCGCCGCGGTCCATCCGGTGGATCCAGCCGGACTGCAGGTTCAGGAATACGAACAGCATGTAGCAGACGTTCGAGATCGACAGCACCGTCATGTAGTCCGACATCATCAGCAACACGAGGTTGAAGCCGAGATCGGTCCACATCGCGCGCGTCGGCGAGCCGTGCTCGTTCACGTGCGACAGGTACTTCGGCAGCCAGCCGTCGACCGATGCCTGGTACAGCGTGCGCGACGAACCCATCATCGACGTCATCACGATCAGCAGGATCGACAGCATCAGCATCACGACGACCGCATTCGCGACCCACGCGCCACCGCCGACGATCTTCGCCATCGCGGCCGCGACGCCGGTGCCGTCGCCGATCGCCGGATCGAGCATCGCCTGCGTGCCGAGCGCGCCCTGGAACGCCATCGGCACCAGCGTCATCACGACGAGACACAGTGCGCCCGACCAGAAGATCGCCTTCGCGGTGTCGCGCCGCGGATCGCGGAACTCGCGCGTGTAGCAGACGGCCGTCTCGAAGCCGTACGACGCCCAGCCGGCCATGAACATCGCGCCGAGCGCCATCGTGACGCCCTGCCCGTTCCAAGAGCCGAACGTCGCGGCCGTGAGGTTGCCGTGCGCATCGTGGCCGAGCGGCAGCAGCGGGAGCAGGTTCGACATCGGCACGTCGCCGGTGACGAACGGCACGATGCCGACGATCAGCAGCGGCGTGAGCGATGCAATGCCGAGGATGCGCTGCGTGCGCGCCGCCTTCGATGCGCCGCTGTGCTGAAGCTTGAACGTGATGAGAAGCAGGATCGTCGCGATGATGAACGTCGCGTTGATGCGAAGCGAGAGCCCCGGCTTGATGAAACCGAGATTCGCCACCGTGAGCTGCCAGTGCAGCACCGCGGCATCGGCGGGAAAGAGACTCGTGAGTGCGTAGCTCGCCGCGAGGCCGCAGCCGAGCGCGAGCATCGGCGACCACGCGAGCCAGTTGCACCACACGGAAACCGGGGCAATCAGCTTGCTGTAACGGACCCATCCGATCGCGCCATACACCGACGCGCCGCCCGATTTATGAGGAAATAGCCCCGATATTTCCGCATAAGTCGCGCTTTGAATCAGCCCCATCGTGATCGCGGCGATCCAGATCGCCCACGCGGGCTGGCCGATCGTCGTGCATACGCCGCCGATCGTGAACAGCACGCCTGCCGGCACGCCGCTCGTTACCCAAAAAGCGTCTTTCCAGGTCAGGCCACGATGCAGCGTATGGCCCGTCGAATCATGTGAGATGGTTGCCTCAACATCACTGGTGCGATTCGCACGCAGTCCTGCCTGACTCATCCAATGCCTCCTGAGATGACTCCGCACAAGGGCCGTAGTGTAACAACTTACGGGCTTTTTTGCAGAATCAGTAAAAGAAAACCGGGATATGGCTGCATGAATTCACGATTGTTTCGGATTCCTGCATGCCATTCCCGGCGTATTGTTGTAATGCTTCGCGCGACGAATCGCCGCGGTGTTACTGCGCGCCTTCAGTCCACGAATTCACGCGGTCCGCATGCGCGGCAATCCATGCATCCGCAGCCGCTTCCGGCTTCGAACCGTTCTGGATCGCGAGCATCACGCTGTCGATTTCGCCCGGCTTCCACTGGAACTTCTTCAGGAACGCGACGACCGGCTTTGCCTTCGTTTCGAGCTGCGGGTTCACGACGCTGTCGACGTGCTCGGCGCCGCCGAACACCTTCTTCGGGTCTTCGAGGAAGCGCAGCTTCCACTTCGCGAACATCCAGTGCGGCGCCCAGCCGGTCACGATCACCGGCTTGTTCGCGCCGACCGAGCGCGACAGCTCGGCCGTCATCGCACTGCCCGAGCTCGGCATCAGCGTGTAGCTGAGCCCGTAGTTCTTGATCGCCTCGTCGGTCTTGCGCATCACGCCCGCACCGGCATCGATGCCGACGATCCGGCCGCCGAAGCTGCTCTTCTCGGCGTTCAGGTCCTCGATGCTCTTCGCCTTCACGTAGTCGGGAACGATCAGGCCGATCTTCGCGTCGGGAAAGTTCGCGCCGACGTCGACGACCTTGCTCTTGTACTCGCTCCAGTACGAGCCGTGCGTGACCGGCAGCCACGCGGACAGCGTCGCATCGAGGTCGCCGCGCGCAACGCCCTGCCACATGATCCCGGCCGCCACCGGCACCAGCTGGACCTGGTAACCGAGCTTCTTCTCGATCACGCGGGCCGCGACGTTCGACGTCGCGACGCTGTCGTCCCAGCCTTCGACGTAGCCGATCTTCAGCGTCGGTTTGGTATCGGCAAGCGCCGACGCGCTCAGTGCCACCATCGCCGACAGGGCACCGCTCCACAACAGTTTTCCGAACAGTTTCATGGTCGATCTCCTTGATATGCGCACACCGCGCGTTGTCTCTCTAGGTTCTTCAACCACAAATCCGCGGTATCGTTCTTTTCCGACGGATGCTTGTCCGAACGCGACGCGTCCGGACAGCCGGTGGCGTACTGGACTACTTGTCGATCACGAGATCCGACAGCGGCTTGCTGCAGCACAGCAGCACCATCCCCTGGTCGATTTCGCGCTGGCGGATGCCGCCGTTGTGCTTCATCTCGACCTGCCCCGACACGAGCTTCACCTTGCAGGTGCCGCACATGCCCTGCGTGCACGATGCCGGCAGCCGCACGCCGGACTGCCGCGCCGCGTCGAGCACGTGCTGCTCGGAGCCGCACGAAATCTCGCGGTTGCTCTTCGCGAAGCTGACCGTGTACTGCTTCGTCGCGACGTCGCCGCCGTCGGCCGCCGGCACGAGTTCGGCGAGCACGTCGTCGCTCGCGGTCTGTGCGAGCGTTTCGAACGAGAAGCTTTCCTCGTGATACTGCTTGCGATCGAAACCGGCTTCGTCGAGCAGGTCGCGCACCGCCTTCATGTACGGCGCGGGGCCGCACGTGAAGATCTCGCGCTCCATGAAGTCCGGTGCGATCAGCTTCAGCAGCGGCAGCGTCAGGAAGCCCGTGACGCCCGGCCAGTTCGTGCGCGAACCGACGCGCTCGACGACGAACGACGTGCGGAAATTCGTATGGTTCGACGCGATCAGGTCGAGCTCGCGCGCGAAGATGATGTCGTCCGGCGTGCGGGCGCTATGCACGAACAGGATGTCGCGATCCTCGGCGAGATCGTGGTGTGCACGGCTCATCGACATCAGCGGCGTGACACCCGAGCCGGCCGACAGGAACAGGTACTTGCGCGCCGGATGCCGCGCGCACGTGAATTCGCCGGCCGGGCCGAGCACGCGAACCGACGCGCCCGGCTGCAGGTTGTCGTGCAGCCAGTTCGACACCTTGCCGCCCGGCACGCGCTTCACCGTGATCGAGATCGTGTGCGGCCGCGCCGGCGACGACGAGATCGTGTAGCACCGGTTGATCGTCTCGCCTTCGATGTCGAGCTCGAGCGTGATGAACTGCCCGGGCTCGAACGAGAACGCACGGCCTTGCGGCGAACGGAAGAAGAAGCTCTTCACGTCGTGGGTTTCCTGCCGAACGTGGCAGCACACCAGCGTTTCCTCGACGTCGCTCGTCCAGCGCTCCGGAAGCGCGCTCCAGAACGCCGGGTGGGTGACCCGGCTGTCCGCCGGCTCGAAATGGGCCGCATCTCGCATCATGTGTAACTCCGCTTCAGTGCTGGGTACTACTACGCGCCGGTCTTTTCGGCGAGCCGGCCGATGTACCAGGCCGAGAATTTTTCGACGAGACCTTCCGTGTACGGCGAATACGGGCCCGGTTCGTACGCGCTGCTGGTCGCGCCGCGCTGCGAGAATTCGACGAGCGCGCGATCCTGGTCGTTGGTCGCGTTCCACACGGCCGTCAGGTTCTTCACGTCGTAGTCGATGCCTTCCTTCGCGTCCTTGTGCACGAGCCACTTGGTGCGCACGAGCGTCTTGCCGGCCGACAGCGGAATCACCGAGAACGTCACGATGTGATCGCTCATGAAGTGGTGCCACGAGTTCGGCTGCGTCCAGAACGACAGGCCGCCGAGGTCGGCCTGGTCGAACTTGCCGAGCAGCTTCTTCGACGCGACCTTCGCGTCGAGCGTCTGCGATTCGCCGTGGCGGTCGAGCGGCAGGCGCTGCGTGCGGAAGCCCGTCACGTCGAGCAGCTTTTCGATTTCGGCGGACGGCAGGCCCATCTCGGCCCATTCCTTGCCGCGGCGCACGCACGTTTCGGCGAATGCATCCATGCCTTCGGCGTTCGCGTCGGAGCGCTGGTAGCCGAAGCCGTATTCGTACAGCGAGATCGTCAGCTCCGGATGGTTCGCGACGCAGTGATAGCACTCGCGGTTGTTCTCCATCGTGAGCTTCCAGTTGCCTTCCTCGATGATGTCGATCTGCGCGGCGATCTTCGTGTTCGGCAGATCGTGCGGCAGCAGATACGGCTCCATCTCGGCGCGCAGCTGCGCGAAGTCGGCCGGCGGCTCCTCCGCGAGGCACACGAAGATCAGGCCCGCGAGGTTCTGCACGTGCACCGACTTCAGGCTGTGCTTGCAGCGGTCGAACTTCTCGCCCATGTGCTCGGCGAACATCAGCTGGCCCGTCAGGTTGTAGGTCCAGCTGTGGTACGGGCACACGATGTTGCCGACCGAGCCCTTGTCTTCGTTGCACAGGCGCGCGCCGCGGTGCCGGCACACGTTGTGGAACGCGCGGATTTCCATGTCGTCGTCGCGCACGATCAGGATCGAGTCGCTGCCCAGTTCCACGGTCACGTAGTCGCCCGGCTCGGGAATGTCCGGTTCGATTGCGACCTGGATCCAGTGCTGGCGGAAAATCGCCTCCATGTCGAGGGCGAAGATTTCCTCGCTCGTGTAGAACGGCGCCTCGAGGCTGTAGCCTTCCTTGCGGCGTTCGATCAGTGCGCGAATGTCTGCCGATACTTTCATCGTTTGCTCCGGATTCCTTGCGTCCCAGTGTTGTTGCCGACAGGCATCAAAATCAGTAGTCGATGAGCTGATGCTCGCGCAAATACGCGAGGATCACTTGTGCTTTTTCGACTGAACTCCCTTCATTTACGACGTTGCCGCCGCGGCTTTCGGTCGTCGTCGCGGACAGCATCCGGGCATGCCCGGAGCGCTTCTCGGCGGCGACCAGCTTTACGGGTTTACGCTCGATCGGACCGACCTTCCATGCGGCCGCATCGGCATCCGTGCCGGGCGCCGTGAGCGCCGGACGGATCGTGCCGGCCCGCAGCCGCGCATACGCGTAGCGCGGCGCAACGTTCGCGAGCGGATGGACCGCGACGACGGCCGGCAGCGCCGTGTCGACGCGCCGCCGCAGCCCTTTCGGCAAGAATTGCCGCACCGCCGCGCGGCCGCCGCCGACCGTCACGTCGACGGCCGAGCCGACGAGCGGATAGCCGAGCGTCGCGGCAACGCGATACGGCAGCATCCCGGTGTCGTATGCGCCCTCGGCGCGCGTGCCGGTCAGCACGAGGTCGTAGCCCTCGACGCGCGCGGCGATCGCGTGCACGGCATCGTCGCCGTCGCGGCAGGCCAGTACTTCGACCTGGCGCGCGCCGAGCGCGAGATATTCGGCAAGCGCTTCATTCGCGGGGTCGCCCGCATGGATCACGTCGAGCTGCGCGCGATGCTGCTCCGCGAGCTGGCGGCCGGCTTCGAGCGCGGCCGCGTCGTTGCGGCTGTAGCGCGCCGTGCCGCTGACCGGATGCCGGCCCACGGACACGAGCACCGCGATGCGTTGCAACTGGCGGGGGGCGTTCATGCTGCGACTCCTTCCGTTTCACGGCTGCCGACCGCAGCCGGTGATTGCCCGCGCGCCGCGCGCGCGGCCTGCACCTGTTCGATCAGCGCGGCGATCGTCGCCTGCGCGTCGCCCACCACCGTCAGGTTCGCGCGCTTCGCGATCGGCGCGCTGCCGTCGAGGTTCACCGCGATCACGTGGCGGCAGTCCTTGATCCCCTGCAGGTGCTGCACCGCGCCGGAGATGCCGAACGCGATGTACACGCTTGCCTCGACCGTCTTGCCGGTCGCGCCCACCTGCTTGTCGCGCGTGAAGTGACCGTTGTCGACCGCGACGCGGCTCGCGCCGATCGCCGCGCCGAATGCGCCGGCGAGCCGCTCGAACGCGCCGATGTCCGACACGCCGTTGCCCGCCGATACGATGAAGTCGGCTTCCTCCAGCGCGACCTGCGCCGCGTCGATTTCCTCGAGGCCGAGATCGCGGTACGGCTGCGCCGCGTCGCCGGCCGGACGGATGAAGTCGGCGGCCAGGCGTTCGCCCGCGCCGACGAACGGCAGCTTCGCCTCGACCGCGTTCTGCGCGAGCAGGATCACGTCGGGCAAGCCGCGGGTCGCGAACGCGCGGCCGGCCTGTGCGTATGCGCCGACATGCTTCGCATCGATCTCGACGACGTGGGTCGCGACGCTCGCGCCGGCCGCCGCGGCATAACGCCGGCCGAGGTCGCCGTCGCCGGTCGCGTTGTCGGGCACGAACACGTGCTTCGGCGCGAGCGCCGCGGCACATGCCTGCAATGCCTGCAATTCGCTTTCGGGCGCGAACGCGCGGCGGTCGAAGCCGGCCAGCTCGATCAGCCTGTCGACGCCGAGTTCGGCCGCGTCGTCCTTCAGTTCGCCGAATGCCAGCAGCGCGACTTCCGTCTGCGCGTCGGCGAGCACCGCGGCGGCGGCGATCGCCTGCCGCGCATGATCGTCGAGCGCGCCGCGCTCGGTATGCGCGACCACCAGCATCACGTGCTTCGGGTCCTGCACCGCGCGGCGCGGCTTCGCGGCCGCGGCGCCGTGGCCGTGCGCGGACCACTGCGCGGCACTCGCATCGGCGCTGCCTTCCTCGCCGAGCGTGATGCGCTTCAGGCCGGCGGCCGTGATGATGAACGGCCGGCGCGGATCGATTCGTTTGATCGTGTTCATCGATTCACTCCAGCGAGGCGGCAACGAGTTCGGCCACGTCGAGCACGTCGGGGCGCGGGCCCACGACGCCTTCGAGCATCGCCGTACAGTTCGGGCATCCGACCGCGACCACGTCCGCGCCGATTGCGCGCGCGTCGGCGATGCGGATGTCGGGAATACGCTGCTTGCCTGGGATGTCGGTCAGCGGCGCACCGCCGCCACCGCCGCAGCAGCGGCCGCGCATGCCGTTGCGCTCCATCTCGACGACCTGGATGCCGATCGTCTTCAGCAGCTTGCGCGGCGATTCCGTCTCGCCGTTGTAGCGGCCGAGGTAGCACGGATCGTGATACGTGGTGCGCTTCTCGCGCACTGCTTCGACGGCCTTCGGCGCGATCTTGCCGGCGTCGGCCAGCTCCGCCATGTAGGTCGTGTGGTGCTTGACCGTCACGCGCAGCCCGAGCGCGCGGTATTCGTTGCGCAGGCTGTGCATCACGTGCGGGTCGGCCGTCACGATCTGCTTGTACGACAGCGAGCCGAGCGTGCCGATCAGGCGCTTCGCCATCTGCTGGAACGTCGCTTCGTCGCCGAGGCGGCGCGCGACGTCGCCGGTGTCGGTTTCGGTCCCGCCGAGCACCGCGTAATCGACGCCCGCCTTGTTCAGCACCTTCACGAACGCACGCAGCGTGCGCTGGTAACGCATGTCGAACGCGCCTTCGCCCGCGACGATCAGCACGTCGACCGGCTTGCCGGGTTGCGCGACCGGTGCGTTCAGGTCGACCGACCAGTCGTAGCGCGCGGTCGCATCGTAGCCGCCCATCGTGCCGGTCTCGCGCAGGTTCGCGAGCACTTCCTGGCCCTTGCCCGGCACCGTGCCGTGCACGAGCGTGCGGTTGCGGCGCATGTCGACGATCGCATCGACGTGCTCGATCAGCATCGGGCACTCCTGCACGCAGGCGCGGCAGGTGGTGCACGACCACAGCGTCTGCTCCTCGATCAGGCCGGACACGATCGGGCCGTTCGGCTCGCCGCGATGCTGGCCGACCGCGAGGCCCGGCGTCGGGCTGCCGGCGTACGCGGCATCGGTGCCGCCCGCCATCCCCACGACGAGATCCTGGATCAGCTTCTTCGGGTTCAGCGGCTGGCCCGATGCGAACGCGGGGCACGCGGCTTCGCACTTGCCGCACTGCACGCACGCGTCGAAGCTCAGCAGCTGGTTCCAGCGGAATTCGACGGGCTTCGCGACACCGTACTCTTCATGCTCGATGTCCGGCAGCTTCAGCGCGGTCGGCGGCGTGGCCGTGCCGTTGCCCGTGAACGAGTCGCGGGTCGCCGCGAAACGCTCCTGGCGCGGGTGGAACGCGAGGTGCAGCAGGCCGGCGATCGCGTGCTTCATCGGGCCGCCCTTCGCGGCGCCGACCGTCATCGTGAACGCGCCGACGCCGATCAGCAGCGCGCAGAGCACCGCGAACGCACCCGACATCGCACCGGCCGGCACGACCATGAACAGCACGAGGCCGAGCGCGAACGAGCCGAGCAGCCACGGCAGCGCATTCCACGGGCCGCGCGACAGGCGGGCCGGCACGTCCTTCGCCGCGCGGCGGCGCCAGACGAACACTACGCCGACGAGCATCGCGAGCGCCGCGAGGAAGATCAGCTTGTCGAGCCACGGCGAATAGATCGCGAGGCCGTAGTTGACGAACACCAGCGCGAGCGCGGCGATCGCGCCGCCGGCGGTCGCGACGTGGGTCTTCGCGATGTACGGATCGCGGGCCACCACGTGGTGCAGGTCGACGAAGTAGCGCTTCGGGATCGCGAACAGGTTCGCGACGCCGAACGAGCCGGGCGCCGTCGCGCGCCCGAGACGCCAGTAGGACGAGCGCTTCGCGACCGCGAACGCGAGCCCCGCCACCGACAGCCACAGCAGTGCGGTAATGAGGAAAGCCGGATTCATTTTTAGAAATCCTTCACGAGGCGCAGCGAGTCGTAGATCGCACCGTGGACGTTGTGCATCGAGATGCAGTCGCCGACACGGAACAGCAGGAAGCGGCCGTTGCCCAGTTCTTCCGACAGGCACGGCTGCGGCTCGGCCGCGAACAGCGTGTGCGGATCGATCTGGCCGCGGTTCACCGATTCCGGCTTGAGCTTCCAGTACAACTCGTCGTTCGGCGACGAACCGTTCTCGATCACCACCTGGTCGACCGCGCGCTCTTCGAGCTCCTCGGTGTATTCGTTGCGCAGCACGGCGATGATCTTGCCGTCTTCCTCGTACACGCGATCGAGCATCGTGTTCGGCGTCGGGATCACGCCGAGCGCATACAGGCGGCGATAGAAGATCGGGAACGTCGTGCCGCCGCAATCGTCGGCGACCTTCACGTCGGGCGTGACGACCTCGACCTTCGAGCCGCGGCTCGCCATGAAGTCGGCGACGCCCGCGCCCGCATGGGTGCTCACGCCGTCGAACAGCAGCACGTTCTGCTTCGGCTCGACCTTGCCGGTCAGGATGTCCCACGAGCTGACGGCCAGCCCTTCGGCGACGCCCCACGCCGGCACCTGCCACGTGAAGCTCGACCCGCCGGTCGCGAGCACGACGATGTCCGGCTTCTCGGCCATGATCATCTTCTCGTCGGCCGCGACGCCGAGGCGCCGGTCGACGCCGAGGCGCTTCGTTTCCATGTCGAACCAGCGGATGATCCCCGACATCTGTTCGCGCTGCGGCGCCTTCGCGGCGATCATCACCTGGCCGCCGACTTCGGCGTTCTTCTCGAACAGCACGACGTCGTGGCCGCGCAGCTTCGCGACGCGCGCCGCCTCGAGGCCCGCGGGGCCGGCGCCGACCACCACCACCTTGCGCTTCGGACCGCGCGACTTCTCGATGATGTGCGGCATCGTCGCTTCGCGCGACGTCGCGGCGTTCTGGATACACAGCACGTCGAGGCCGTTGTACTGGCGGTCGATGCAGTAGTTCGCGCCGACGCACTGCTTGATTTCGTCCTCGCGGCCGTCGCGGATCTTGATCACCATGTGCGGATCGGCGATCTGCGCGCGCGTCATGCCGACCAGGTCGATCATCCCGTTCGCGAGCAGGCGCTCGGCCTGGCCCGCATCGCGAATGCTTTGCGCGTGCATCACCGGAATCTTCACGACCGACTTGATGCCGGCCGCGAGGTGCACGAACGGCTCCGGCGGCAGCGCCATCGGCGGCATGCAGTTCGCGATCGTGTTGTGCGTGTCGCCGCCCGAACCGACCACGCTCAGGTAGTCGATCAGGCCCGTCTCGGACATCGCCTGCGCGATTTCCTTCAGCGCTTCGTGATCGAGGCCGTCTTCGTGGAATTCGTCGCCGCACATGCGCAGGCCGACGCAGAAGTCCTTGCCGACCGCTTCGCGCACGGCCGTCAGCACTTCGATGCCGAAGCGCAGACGGTTCTCGAGGCTGCCGCCCCATTCGTCGGTACGATGGTTCGAACGCTTGCTCCAGAACTGGTCGATCAGGTGCTGGTGCGCGGCGGAGATCTCGATGCCGTCCATGCCGGCCGCCTTCACGCGCTTCGCGGCGGCCGCGAAGTCGCCGATGATGCGGCGGATTTCCTCGATCTCGATGATCTTCGCGTTGCCGCGGTGCACCGGCTCGCGCACGCCCGACGGCGACATCAGGTGCGGCCAGTGCTCGCCGTGGAACGACGAGCGGCGGCCCATGTGCGTCGCCTGGATCATGATCTTCGCGCCGTGCTTGTGCATCGTGTCGGCCAGACGCGTGAGCGGATCGATGATCTTGTCGTTCGACAGGTTCACCGACTTCCACCAGCCTTGCGGGCTGTCGATCGACACGGGGCTCGAGCCGCCGCAGATCGCGAGGCCGACGCCACCCTTCGCCTTCTCTTCGTAATAGCGGATGTAGCGGTCGCCCGGCAGGCCGCCCGGCTCGGCATACACCTCGGCGTGCGCGGTGCTGACGATCCGGTTGCGCAGCGTCAGCTGGTTCAGCTGCATGGGTTTGAACAGGTGGGGATAACGCATCGCAGGCGACCTCTGGCGTTCGAATGTCTCGTGTTGCGGGTGTTGTGGTGTTGCTGTGTCGTTACGTCAGCGCATCAGTGCGCGATCGGCGACACTTCGAATACGCAGTGGTCGTGGTGCTCGGCCGCACACTGCACTTCCTTCGACTGCGCGCGCGGCGCACCCTTGCCTTCCGGCGTCGTGTCGTTGACCCAGTCCATCGCGCCGGCGAACCAGCCCGCGAACATGTAGCAGAGCTTGCCTTCCTTGCCCGGCTGCTGGAGCACGAACGACGAGTGGCGCAGCTCGATCTTCGCGCGTGCGCTGGCCGGATCGGCCTCGATGATCGAGAACAAACCCCAGCCGCGTTGCGACAGACGCTTCAGGTAGTGCTCGAATACGGCCATGCCGGTGAGCCCGTGCAGCTTCGCTTCCTTGTCGCACCAGTGATACGCGGACTTGTAGCCGGCCTTGTACAGGATCTCGGCATACGCGTCGACGCCGAGCGCTTCCTCGACGGCGACGTGGTTGTTCGTGAAGAAGTGGCGCGGCACGTACAGCATCGGCAGCGCGTCGGTGGTCCAGACGCCGGTATCGGGATCGACGTTGATCGGCAGTTGCGGTTGCATCGTGGTGACTCCGTGAGGAAAAATGGCCGCGCGGCTCGGGCGCAGGCACGACATCGTCCGCGTGCCCGCGCGCCAGGCGCCGGCACGTCCCGATTGTTCTAGTGTTGAATTTCCGTTGGCGGTTCGGGCCGGCGAGCGCTTATGCGCCCCACACGTCCTTGAACACGCGCACCCAGTTCTCGCCCATGATCTTGCGGATACGCGATTCCTTCCAGCCGTGGCGTTCCATCGCCGCGGTTAGGTTCGGGAATTCGCCGATCGTGCGGATGCCGTCCGGGTTGATCACCTTGCCGAAGTTCGTCAGCTGGCGATAGCGGCCCTTGTCATGCGTCAGCATGTCGAAGAATTCCTTCGCGAAATCCTGCGTGAAGTCCGTGCCGATGCCGACCGCGTCTTCGCCGATCAGGTTCACGACGTAGTCGATCGCCTCGATGTAGTCGTCGATGTTCGCTTCGATCCCGCGCTTCAGGAACGGCGCGAACATCGTCACGCCGACGAAGCCGCCGGCGTCGGCGATTTCCTTCAGCTGCGCGTCGCTCTTGTTGCGCGGATGTTCCTTCAGGCCCGACGGCAGGCAGTGCGAGTAGCACACCGGCTTCTTCGAGAATGCGATCGCTTCCGACGACGTGTTGCCGCCCACGTGCGACAGGTCGACCATGATGCCGACGCGGTTCATCTCGGTGATCACTTCGCGGCCGAAGTCCGACAGGCCGCCGTCGCGCTCGTAGCAACCGGTGCCGACCAGGTTCTGCGTGTTGTAGCAGAGCTGCACGACGCGCACGCCCATGTCGGCGAACGCCTCGATGTAGCCGAGGTTGTCCTCGAACGCATGCGCGTTCTGGAAGCCGAGGATGATCCCCGTCTTGCCTTCCTTCTTCGCGCGGAAGATGTCGTCGGTCGTGCGCACAAGCGTCAGCAGCTCGCCGTTGTCGCGGATCTTCTTCTTCATCACGCCGATGTTGTCGACGGTCTTGGTGAAGTTCTCCCACACCGACACGGTGCAGTTCGCGGCCGTGATGCCGCCTTTGCGCATGTCCTCGAACACCGGCTTCTCGAACTTCGAGATGTTCAGTCCGTCGATGATGATGCTGTCCTCATGCAGCGTGCTCATATCTGCCTCTCGCTCCAGTCTCTGCTTTTTGTGGGGTCGTCTATCAGTAAATCGGGAAGCGCTCGCAGAGCGCGAAAATCTCGCGGCGCACGCGCTGTTCGGTCGCGTGGTCGCCTTCCGGGTTCGCGCGCAGCGCGTCGAACACTTCGAGAATCAGGCGGCCGATCTCGCGGAACTCCGCGACGCCGAAGCCGCGCGTCGTGCCGGCCGGCGTGCCGAGGCGGATGCCCGACGTGACGGTCGGCTTCTCGGTGTCGAACGGAATGCCGTTCTTGTTGCAGGTGATGCCCGCGCGTTCCAGCGCCTGCTCGACCGGCGCGCCCTTCAGGCCCTTCGGGCGCAGGTCGACCAGCAGCAGGTGGTTGTCGGTGCCGCCGGTGACGAGGTCTACGCCGCCCGCCTTCAGCACTTCGCCGAGCGCCTGCGCGTTCGCGAGCACGTTGTCGATGTAGGTCTTGAAGTCCGCGTGCAGCACTTCGCCGAACGCGACGGCCTTGCCGGCGATCACGTGCATCAGCGGGCCGCCCTGCAGGCCGGGGAACACGGCCGAGTTGATCTTCTTCGCGATCTCCTCGTCGTTGGTCAGCACGAAGCCGCCGCGCGGGCCGCGCAGCGTCTTGTGCGTGGTCGACGTGACGACGTGCGCGTGCTCGACCGGATTCGCATGGCGGCCGGCGGCGATCACACCCGCGATGTGCGCCATGTCGACCATCAGCTTCGCGCCGACGCTGTCGGCGATCGCACGGAAGCGCGCGAAGTCCAGCGCGCGCGGGTACGCCGAGAAACCGGCGATGATGAGGTTCGGCTTGTGCTGGTGCGCGAGTTCCTCGACCTGGTCGTAGTCGATGCGCATCGTGTCGCGGTTCACGCCGTACTGGACCGCGTTGAACCACTTGCCCGACAGCGCCGGCTTCGCGCCGTGCGTCAGGTGGCCGCCGGCGTCCAGCGACATGCCGAGCACCGTGTCGCCCGGCTTCGCCAGCGCGAGCATCACCGAGCCGTTCGCCTGCGCGCCCGAGTGCGGCTGCACGTTCGCGTAGCCGGCGTTGAAGATCTGCTTCACGCGCTCGATCGCCAGCGCCTCGACCTCGTCCGCGAATTCGCAGCCGCCGTAGTAACGCTTGCCCGGATAGCCTTCCGCATACTTGTTGGTCAGCACCGAGCCCTGTGCCTCGAGCACCGCGCGCGACACGATGTTTTCCGACGCGATCAGCTCGACCTGCGACTGCTGGCGCTCGAGCTCCTTCAGGATGGCGCTGCGCACCGGCGCGTCGCGCTCGGCGAGGGGCTGCGAGAAGAAAGGCTGGGTGTTCGACATAGTGCGTCCGTGACGAAGAATAAAGGGCGTGAAACCGAAGCTCGAGGCCCGCCGTACCTGGGTTTCCAGCGCATCCAGTGCAAGGCTGCCGACGGCTCTATTCTTGTCGTTCGGATTTTCGGCGGATTGATGAATTTAGACGCGTTCTTTGCCTTTTCCGCCATGCGCGTCCGTTTTGTACAAGTGACCGGTCGTGCTTTTTCGGATGACCAACCAAACCGCATGTTGCGGTTCACCTATGGACAGGCACTTCGCCGGTGCCTCGGCTGCGCGTCCGGGGTGCAGCGCAGCCCGCTTGCGGTGCAGTGCAACATCGCCCGCGCGCCCATACAACGTATGGAGCTAGGGTTTAGCCGTATGGCACGCTTGTTGCGCTCGCTCACACAATACGGCAGCCCGATCCGTGCCTCTCGGGCGAAAAGCTATTAGAGATTCAAGGAACGCTCCCCATGTCGCCCGACCGCACAGCGTCGCTGTCCCACTTCGCGTTCATGCCTTTACCGAACTTCACGATGATCGCGTTCACGAATGCGATCGAGGTGCTTCGGATGGCGAACTACCTGAGCGGACAGCCGCTCTACCGCTGGTCGGTGATCAGCCCGGACGGCGGCCCGGTCACGGCGAGCAACGGACTCACGGTCGACACGGGGCCGGCCGAGTGCGTCGGCCAGCCGGATATCGTGTTCGTGTGCGGCGGCGTGGACGTGCAGCGCGCGACGACGCCCGCCCATCTGTCGACGCTGCGCCGCTTCGCGCGCTCGGGCATTCCGCTCGGCAGCCTGTGCACGGGCACCTATGCACTCGCGAAGTCGGGGCTGCTCGCCGGCTACGCGTGCGCGATCCACTGGGAAAACATGTCGGCGCTGAAGGAAGAGTTTCCGGACACGCGCTTCCTGAAGGAACTGTTCGTGGTCGATCGCGACCGCATCACGTGCACGGGCGGCGTGGCGCCGCTCGACATGATGCTGAACCTGATCGCCGCGCGCGTGGGCACCGCGCGCGTCACGCAGATCGCCGAGCAGTTCATCGTCGAACACGTGCGCGATACCAGCGCGCAACAACGGATGCCGCTCGTCGCGCGGCTCGGCTCGGCGAACAAGTCGCTGTTCGAAGTGATCTCGCTGATGGAAAACAACATCGAGGAGCCGCTGTCGCGCGAGGAGCTCGCACGGCTCGCGAACATGTCGCAGCGCCAGTTGCAGCGCCTGTTCCGCGAGCACCTCGGGATGACGCCGACGCACTATTACCTGACGCTGCGGCTGCGCCGCGCGCGCGAGCTGCTGCTGCAGACCGACATGTCGATCATGCACATCACGATGGCGTGCGGCTTCCAGTCGGCGTGCCACTTCAGCAAGAGCTATCGCGATGCGTTCGGCGTTGCGCCGACACGCGAGCGCCGCAAGCAGGTCGCACCGCTCGCGCAGGGTGCGGCGGCCGGCGGGCCGGCGTTTCCGGCGCATCTGATTCATGCGTGAAGTGCGCCCGGTGCGATAAAAAAAAGCGGCCTTCTTGAAGGCCGCTTTTCATTTGCGCTTACGAACCCCACACCTGCATTTCGTCGAGCGAGTACCCCCACTGCGTCGCCCGCTTCGTGCCGAGCATCCGCACGTAGCGGCCCTGCGCGTTCAGGTTCGGCAGCGTGACGTGGCCATACGACACGCCGTTGTTCGTCGAGTAGACCGTCGTCCAGTTCGCGTTGTCGTTCGACGTCTGGATCTGGTAGACGAGCGCGCCCGCATCCCAGTACAGATCGACGCTGCTGATCTTCTTCACCGCGCCGAGATCGACGGAGATCCATTGCGGATCGACGCCCGCGCCCTCCGGCGAATCCCAGCGCGTGCTGGTCGTGTTGCCGTCGAACGCCTTGTCGGCCGTGAGCGTCGCGTTGTAGCTCGCCGATGCGGCCGCAGGACGCCCTTGCGACAGCAGCGTCGGCTGCGCGACCGCCGGGCCGCCGTAGTAGTTCGACCCGAGCTTCGCCTTGGTCGAATCCGCATTCACGCCGAACTGCGACAGGCTCCAGCGCTGGCCGCTCGTCACGTCGCCGACGTAGAGCTGGTAGCCGCCCGCCGTCGTCGACGAGAAGAACACGTAGTTCGTGCCGCTGACCGGCGCCGGATCCGAGTTGTTGCTCATGCAGTCGTTGATCGGCAGCGCGTTCGGCGTCGATGCCGGATCAGCGGTCTTCGCATAGATCTGGTCCGCGCCGCCGGTATCCTTCCAGCGCGCATAGAACACCATGCCGTCGCGGCGCACGATCGGATAGTAGGTCTGCAACCCGGCCGGGTGATCGAACGTGGCAGTCTGACCGGTCGCGATCGTGCGCTTCATCAGACCCATGTTCGAGCCGGTGCCCGTCGCGTAGTACACGGCGCTCGCGTCCGGCGCGAGGAACGGCATCGAGTATTCGGCGCCGGCCGGCGCGTTGGTCAGGCTCACGACCGACGTGAATACCGGCCCCGCGCTGGTGTACGACAGCGTGCCCTGCTTCACGTCGCCGTTCTGCTTGAACACGAGCGTCTTGCCGTCCGCGCTGAACTTCGGATCCTCGTTGCGCGTCGCGCCGGTGCTGTGCGTCATGTTGACGGGCGCCGTGCCGGCGCCGAGCTGCAGCATGAACACGTTCCACGCGCCGTTGCTGATGCCCATGAACGCGAGCCACTTGCCGTCGGGGCTGAACACGCCGTTCATCGGATCGGTGATGCCCCAGCTGCTCTTGCTGAGTTGCGTGAGCGTATGGGCGGAAAAGTCGTACAGGAACAGCTGGCTCGTGCCGTCGCCGTATTTGACGTAGCTGTGATAGACGAGCTTGCCGGTCAGCGCGGCGGGAAACGACGCGTTCGATTGGGTCGGCGGGTTGCTGATGCAGGCTGCTGATGCGGTGCTGCTGAACAGAGTGACGGCGATGCCGGCCATGAGGCCCGCAGCGAAGAACTTCGATTTCACGCTTGGTTGCTTCCGGGTAAAGGTAGGGACGGACGCCGCAGAAAAGAACCCGCACCAAGGGTGCGCGGGTCACGGATCCGCCATTGGCAGCGTGAACGCGGTACCGATCACGCCTCGGGAATGAAACTTGCGCAGCATGCCGGGTTACTGGTCTGAAGAAAAGGCTCAGAGCCGGTCGAAAACATACGGATCAGACGAATACCGAACGGCATTCGGGGCGGGATTGAACGCGGCGCACGCCGTGCTACTCTTTTTTCAACGCTGACCGCGGTCGGCGGGAGGCAGGCATGAAGCGATATGCGGTGCTCGCACAGACGATTGCCGACGCGATCCGGCGCGGCGACCTCGGAGCCGGCGCGCGCATCCCTACCGTGCGGGCGGCATGCCGCGCGTACCGTGTAAGTCCTTCCACCGTGTTTCGCGCGTACTACACGCTCGAAAGCGAGGGGCTGATCACTGCGCGCGCGCGTTCCGGTTATTTCGTCGCGGACGTCGAAGACAAGCGCGTACGCGCGCCCCATGACATCCCCCGCAAACCGCTCGCGCCGGAAACGGGCGACGACGACGCGCTGTTCCAGCTGCTCGACTCGCTCAAGCGCGACGACATCGTGCCGCTCGGCTCCGCGTTCGCGAGCTATTCGCTGTTTCCGATGAGCAGCCTGTGGCGGTATGCGGCGACGGCGGCCCGCAACATGGATCGCACGAAGCTGCTGGCCGGGCTGCCGCCCGGCCACGAAGCGCTGCGCCGCCAGATCGCGCTGCGCTACCTGAACGCGGGCGGCGCAATGCCGATGGACGAGATCGTCATCACGACCGGCGCAGCCGAAGCGCTGACGCTCAGCCTGCAGGCGCTCACGCGCCCCGGCGACATCGTCGCGATCGAACGTCCGGCGTTCCCCGCGGTGCTGCAGGCCGTGCAGCGGCTGCACCTGAAGACGATCGAAATCCCGGTCGACCCGCGCACCGGCCTCGATCTCGACGCGCTCGCCGATGCGCTCGACACGCATCCGGTGCGCGCGTGCTGGTTCATGACGTCGTTCCACAACCCGACCGGCGTGACGCTGCCCGACGAGCGCAAGCGCGCGCTGATCGATCTGCTCGCATCGCACCAGGTGCCGCTGATCGAGGACGACGTGTACGGGGAACTGCATTTCGGCCCGATACCGACGCGCCCGGCGAAGCTGTACGACGACAACGGGCTCGTGCTCCACTGCGGCTCGTTCTCGAAGTGCCTCGCGCCGGGTTTCCGGGTCGGCTGGGTCGCGGCCGGCCGCTATGTGCGGCAGATCCGGCAGGTGAAGGACGCGAGCGCGCCGGCGGCCGACGTACCCGCGCAGATGGCCGTGTCCCACTACCTGCGCAGCGGCGCATACGACCGCTTCCTGCGCAGGCTGCGGCGCAACCTGGCCGCGCACCAGGCGCAGATGCTGGCCGCCGTGCGCGCGTACTTCCCGCCCGACACGGAGGTGTACACGCCGCGCGGCGGGTATTTCATGTGGCTCGAACTGCCGCCGCACGTGGATGCGATGCAGCTGTTCGGCGAAGCGATGGAGAACGGCGTGAGCCTCGCGCCCGGACCGATCTTTTCCGTGACGGGCGCCTTTCGCCGTTATGTCCGGCTGAATTACGGCCGGCCGTGGACCCCTGCCGTCGAGGACGCGATGCAGACCATCGGCACGCTCGCGGGACGGCAACGACAGACGAGGTAGCAACACCATGCGAGTCCTGCCGAACCTGAAAGTCCGCACGCGCGACACGCTGCGCGGCACTCTGTCCCTGCGAGCCGAACCGCGCGGCGCCGTCAGCCAGCGATGCCGGCAGTGCGGCTTCATGGCGTTCCGCGCGCGCGAGCAGTGCCCCGTCTGCGGACTGGGCGGCTGGCCGTTCGCGCCGCTGGGCGACGCACGCTACGATACGCAGCCCGCCCCCGCGATGCATGCGGTACACCCGGTGCAGCCCGCGCCGACCTGGTCGTCGCGCGTCGCCGCCGCGGTGCGCAGCGCGGCGCAGCGGCGGCCGCGTGCATCCAGCGCGCCGCTGCTGAGCGTCCTGACCCTCGTGCTGATGGTCAGCGGTTACGTGACGTACGACCGGATGTGCCGGTCCGATCCGGTCTGTCGCGGCCAGGGTGCGCCTGACGCGGCGACGATCAACGCGAGCACGCGTCCCGCGGATGCAGCGCCGACGGTGCCGACGGTTCCGGCGACGCCCGCACCCGTGTTTGCATTGCGTCCGGACGACGGGCCGCGGACAACCGCCGACGCGCCGACGCTCGCGGCCGCCGCGCCGCCCGACGCCGTTGCCGGCCCCCCAGCACGTGCAACCGCACACGCGACTGCACACAAGTCCGGACGCGCAGCGACGACGCTCGCCCGGCACGCGCCGCCGGCTCGCGGGCCGGACAGCGCGCGTGGCGGCGGCATTCGCGTCGCCGACTGGAAGGGCGGCGTTCCGGCGCGACGCGCCCATGCGGTTCGCCGCGTGAGCGTGCATGTGCGCCACGCGCGACGCGCCGCGGCGACCGACGCGCAACTGGCCGACCTCTACCGCGGGCATTGAAACCGCGGCGTGCCGATTCAATTTTCTAAACCGGCCCTCACGAAATCGGGCTTGCATCGCGACGGACGAATCACGTTCAATGGGTGGCCCACCACCGAACGGAGTCCGTCGATGAATGCACTGCAACTCGTGACCCTCGCCGCGATCTGGGGCGCGTCCTTTCTGTTCATGCGCATGGGCGCGCCGGAATTCGGCGCGATCCCGCTGATCGCGCTGCGCGTCGCGATCGCGGCCGTGCTGCTGTCGCCGGTGCTGCGCGGCACGCACGCGCGGCATGAATTCCGCACCCATGCACTGCCGCTGTTCGTCGTCGGTGTGTTCAACTCGGCGCTGCCGTTCTGCCTGCTGACCTATGCGGCCCTTTACGTGTCGGCCGGCACCGATTCGATCCTGAACGCGACGACGCCGCTCTGGACCGCGCTCGTCGCGTATCTGTGGCTGCGCATGCCGCTGACCCGGCCGCAGACGATCGGCCTCGCAGTGGGGTTCGCCGGTGTCGTCGTGCTCGCCGGTGCGGCGATCGGCGCCGGCACGCCGGGCGCGCCGCGCGCGATCGCGGCCGCGATGCTCGCGACGCTGTCGTACGGCTTCGCCGCGCATTACTCGAAGCGCAAGCTGGCGAGCGTGCGGCCGTTCGTGTCCGCGTTCGGCAGCCAGCTGTTCGCGGCGCTCGTGCTCGTGCCGCTGGCGGCCCCGCTGTGGCCGCAGCAACCGGTTCACGCGTCCGCGTGGGTCGCCGTGATCCTGCTCGGCGCGATCTGCACGGCCGTCGCGTACCTGCTGTATTTCGGCTTGATCCGCAATGCCGGCGCGCAATACGCGGCGTCGGTCACGTTCCTGATCCCGATCTTCGGCGTGGTGTGGGGGGCGATGTTCCTGCACGAGGCGATCACCGTGCAGACGATCATCGGGTGCGCGATCATCCTGCTCGGCACGGCGCTCGCGACCGGCAAGCTGAACGGGTTCACGGCCGCTGCCGTGCGCGGGTCACGCCAGTAGGTCGCGCGGGCCGTCGTCGCCACCGCCGATCTCGCGGGCGAGCCAGTCGCGGAACGCCGCGATCTTCCACTCGTGCCGCCGCGCGTCGCTGCAGACGACGTAATACGACAGCTCGGTCGGCCACGGGCGCGCGAGCACGCGCACCAGCCGCCCGGCCGCGACTTCGTCGCGTGCATAGATGTCGCGCACGAGCGCGATGCCCTGCCCGGCCACCGCGGCCTTGATCAGCAGCGCATCCTCGCTGAAGCTCGCGCCGCGCGGTGCACGTGCATCCTCGATACCCTGCGCGCGCAGCCATAGCACCCAGTCGGCGCGGTCCGCGTCCTGCAGCAGCGGATACGACAGGCAGTCGGCCGGCGTGTCGACCGGGCGAGCCGGATCCAATAGCTGCGGGCTGCAGACCGGCCACAGCTCGGGCGTCCAGATGCGAAACGATGCGTGCCCCGGATATTGGCCGAGCCCGTGCCGGATCGCGACGTCGACGTAGTCGCGCCGCAGGTCGACCAGTTGCGCACGCGTCTCGACGGTGATTTCGATTTCAGGGTATTGGGCGTTGAACGAGCCGAGACGCTGCACGAGCCACGTGTTCGCGAACGACGCGGTGGTCGTCACCGCGAGACGCACGATGCGCCGGTGCGCGCCGTGCACGTTCGCCCAGGCCGCTTCGATCTCGTTGAACCCGCCGGCGAGCTGGTCGAACAGTGCGCGGCCGGTGCCGGTCAGTTCGAGCTCGCGGCCGGTGCGCTCGAACAGCCGCACGGCGAGCCGGTCCTCCAGATTGCGGACATGCTGGCTGACCGCGCCCGGCGAAATGCACAGCAGATCGGCCGCCTGCTTCATGCTGCCGCAGCGCGCCACTTCGACGAACGTGTGCAACGCGGCGAGAGGGAGTGCCTTGGCCATCCTTGAATCGCCGCCGGACGGCGGCACAGGGTCGGGAACGGGCGATGATTATCGCAGCAATCGCGGGCCGCAGCGATCGGGATTCGCCTGCTCGAGCGGCGCCGGCCCCCAAAAGAAAAACGGGCGGCGCCGTTTCCGGTGCCGCCCGCCGCGGGTCGCTCCCCTGCGTGCCGTTCGCGCGTCAGGCCGCGAGCAGACCGTGCGGATCGATCACGAATTTACGCGGCGCGCCGCCGTCGAACTTCTTGTAGCCTTCCGGCGCCTGGTCGAGCGAGATCACTTCGACGTTGACGATCTTCGCGATCGGCAGACGGTCGAACAGGATCGCTTGCATCAGGTTGCGGTTGTACTTCAGCACCGGCGTCTGGCCCGTGAAGAACGAGTGCGACTTCGCCCAGCCGAGGCCGAAGCGGATGCTCAGGCTGCCGTGCTGCGCGGCCTTGTCCTTCGCGCCCGGATCGTCCGTCACGTACAGGCCCGGGATGCCGATCGCGCCAGCCGGGCGCGTGATTTCCATCAGCGAGTTCAATACCGTCGCGGGCGCTTCTTCCGAATGGCCCGACGAGCCGTGGCCGTGCGCCTCGAAGCCGACGCAGTCGACCGCGCAGTCGATCTCCGGCACGCCGAGGATCTGTTCGATCTGCTCGCCGAGCGTCGCGTCCTTCGACAGGTCGACCGTTTCGAAGCCCATCGCACGTGCGTGCGCGAGGCGTTCCGCGTTCATGTCGCCGACGATCGTCACCGCCGCGCCGAGCAGGCGCGCCGAAGCGGCCGCCGCCATCCCGACCGGGCCCGCGCCCGCGATATAGACCGTCGAGCCGGGCTTCACGCCTGCGGTCACCGCGCCGTGATAACCGGTCGGCAAAATGTCGGACAGGCAGGTCAGGTCGCGGATCTTCGCCATCGCCTGATCGCGATCCGGGAATTTCAGCAGGTTGAAGTCCGCGTACGGCACGAGCACGTATTCGGCCTGGCCGCCGATCCAGCCGCCCATGTCGACGTAGCCGTACGCGCCGCCGGCGCGCGACGGGTTCACGTTCAGGCAGACGCCCGTATGCGTGTCCTTGCACATTGCGCAGCGGCCGCATGCGACGTTGAACGGCACCGAGACCAGATCGCCGATCTTCAGCGTCTCGACGTCGGGGCCGGCCTCGACCACTTCGCCGGTGATCTCGTGACCGAGCACGAGGCCGATCGGCGCGGTCGTGCGGCCGCGCACCATGTGCTGGTCGGACCCGCAGATGTTCGTGCTGACGACTTTCAGGATCACGCCGTGGCCGATCGCGCGGCCGGTCGGATCGACCATCTTCGGATAATCGATCTTCTGAACTTCGACCTTGCCCGGCCCAAGATAGACGACACCTCGATTGCTGCTCATCGTATTGTCTCCATGTCTCGTTGGATGGCGTCGCGATGCGTCGGCGGATGCGGACACGCACGCAACGTGCTGTTCGAGAGTAGTCCCGGAGGCGGGGGCGCCGATGTCTCAAACCCGACATGCGTTTGAACGGCGCCGACATCGATGGCGGAAACGCGAAAGTCGGGGCGGGAAGCGGCCGAAACGCGGGTGGGCGACGGGCCGGAATGCGCGGGCGCCGGCCGGGCCGGGGGCGCGATCCGATGCGACGAGGTCGGGCGGGCGCGCGGTCGGGCGGTCGGGCTGTCGGGCTGTCGGGCTGTCGGGCTGTCGGGCTGTCGGGCTGTCGGGCTGTCGGGCAGTCGGACAGTCGGACAGACGAATAGCGCCGTCGAATAGCGCCCTCGAGCGCCGGTCGAGCATGCCGGTCCGGCGCCCCGCCCGGTCCGCGTATTACCCGCCCCGATTCTCGCGGATGATCGCCGCGGCGGCCGCTTCCGCGTCGCTCGCGACGCCGTCGTGCACGCGCGTGCTGACGGCCGGCGTCGGCGGCTCGCTATCGAGCGCGTGGCCGTCGCGGTTGCGCGTATCGACCGTCGCACGCATCGACAAGCCGACGCGCAGCGGATGCGCGGCCAGATCGCGGGGATCGATCGCGATCACGACCGGCACGCGCTGCACGACCTTGATCCAGTTGCCGGCCGCGTTCTGCGACGGCAACATCGAGAACGCGCTGCCGGTGCCGGCCGAGAAGCCCTGCACGCGGCCGCGATAGACGACGCGCGACCCGTACAGGTCCGACACGACGTCGACCGGCTGGCCGACGCGCATGTGGCGAATCTGCCCTTCCTTGAAGTTCGCCTCGATCCACAGCCGGTTCAACTGCACGATCGACATCAGCGGCACGCCCGGGCCGACCTGCTGGCCGACCTGCACCGAACGCTGGCCGATCGTGCCGTCGACCGGCGCGACGATCGTCGTGCGCTTCAGGTTCCGGTACGCGAGCCTGAACTGCGCGGCCGCCTGCACGACGGCCGGGCTTTCGTCGACGGGCAACCTGGTGCCGAGCGCACGCGCGGCTTCGAGCTGCGCCTGCGCGGCCGCGAGGTTGGCCTGTGCGCCGGCGACGGCCGCGCGGGCCCGTGCGAGCTCCTCCGGCGCGACGATCTCGACCGACGCCCCCGAACGCGCGGCAAGCGCGCGCTGTGCGAGCGACAGGTCGGCCTGGCGTGCATTCACGGCTTCCACGTACATCGTGTTCGAGATCTTCGCGTTCGCGACCTGCCGCACGGCCTGCACGAGTTGCGCCTTCGCCTGGGCGAACGCGACGGACGCTTCCGTATCGTCGAGCTTCACGAGCGTCTGCCCCGCGCGCACGGCCTGCGTATCGGCGACCAGCACGTCGGTCACGGCGCCCGGAACCTGCGCGGCGACCTGCACGATGCTGCCGGCGACGTACGCGTCGTCGGTGTCCTCGTAATAGCGGTCATGGAACAGCCAGAACGCGATCCAGACGAGCGCGGCCAGCAGCACGACCGCGAAGAACACCGTGAAGCGCCTGCGGCGCGTCGCGCGGCGCGCATCGAGTGGCGGGTCGGTCAGTGCGGCCGGCTGCGCGGCGGTATGGAGATTGTCGTGGTGCATCAGTCGCTTTGCGTAACGATCAGTCGATCATGCTGAAACAGCGGAATCGCGGGCCCACGCGGGACGGCGACGACGGCGGGAGCCGCACTGCGCGCGCTCGTGCCGACGCCCGCGCCCGCGGTGTCGGCTCCCGTGCTGCGCGGCACGGCGAGCGCCGCCGAACGGTCGGCCGCTACGGCGCGTGCCGCGGCGCCGTTATCCGACGCAGCCGCGCGGCGCGCTTCCGTGGCGGCGTCCGTCGCGTTGCGGGCGGCGGCATTCGCCGTCGCGCCGCGCTTCGCCCGCACGTTTTGCGCGCTGCGCGCGGCCGGAGCGGCGGCCGCGGCAGTCGTTGCGCCCGCATCGAATCCGCCGCCCAGCGCGCCGATCAACCCGACGCGCAGCGTGCGCTGCTTGCCGAGCAACGCGATCATCTGCGCGCGCTCGTCGATCAGCGTCAGATCCGCGACGTCGACGTCCTTCTGCATCAGCACGCCGCGCCGATGGCGGTCGGCCGCGATCTGCACGATCTTCTGCGCGGCGGCAACGGCGTCCTGCTGCTGCGCGACGAGCGTCTGCGCGGTCTGTAGCGACGTGACGATCTGAGCGACCTGCCCGAGCGCGTCGTCGACGGTCTTGTTGTACAGCCCGATCGCGACGTCGGCCTGCGCGACGTCCGCGCCGAGCTTCGCCTTCAGCCGGCCGCGATCGAATATCGGCAGCGAGATCGCCGGACCGACCGACCCCGCGAGCGAGTCGCGCGAGAACAGCGACGCGGGCGTCAGCGCGAACACGCCGCCGAGCGCGACGAGGTTCACGTCCGGATAGAACTGCGCGCGCGTCGAATCGGCATTCGCGAACGCGGCTTCGACACGCAGCCGCGCGGCGACGATATCGGGCCGGCGGCCGAGCAGGTCTGCCGGCAGCCGCGCAGGCAGCGCACCGCCGGGGAACGCGCCGACACGCGGCCGCTGCAGCGCGAGACCGCGCTCGGGCCCGCGGCCGGACAGCACGCCGAGCTGCAGTTGCGCGAGCTTGATCTGCTCGTCGTTCAGCGCGATCTGCCCGAGCAGGCGGCTGCGCTTGATCGACGCATCGCTCGCGTCGTATGCGTTGTCGAGGCCGCGCGCGGTACGTTCGCGCAGCACCGCCGTCACGCGCTGGCTGATCTTCAGTTTCTGCTGCAGCAGGTCGCGCGCCGCGTACGCCTGGTCGAGCTGGCAATACACGGTGACGATCGCGACCGCGAGCGTGAGCCGCACCTGCTCGGCCTCGACGGCCGCCGCATCGCGCAGCGACATCAGGCTCTTCGTCGCCGCGCGGTTCTTGCCCCACAGGTCGAGCTGATAGTTCAGTCCGACGAACACCGACGACGGCGACACGACCGGATCGCCGAAGATCTCGACCGGCACGCGATAGCCGCCGGCCGTGACGTCCGCGATGTCGCCCGGCTTCGGCATCCGCGCGCGGCTGACCGTCGCGCCGGCGGTGCCGGTCAGTCCTGTCAGCGAATCGAACTGCTGAAGCTGCGCCTGTGCGATCCGCAGCCGCGCCTGCGCAACCTGCAGATCCGGATTGTTCTGCGACGCCTGAGCGACGAGTTCGTCGAGCTGCGGGTCCTGCAGTTGCCTGACCCAGTCGGGCGCGGGCCACGCGCCGTCCGCGCCGGGCCCGGCGGTCTGCGCGAGCGCGTCGCCGGCCGGTGCACGCAGCGACAGCGACGGCAAAAAGCCCGACGGTACGCAGCCGCCGAGCGGCAACAGCGCTGCCGCTGCGATGATGGTCAACCCGCTCTGCGCTGCACGCGCCGCCTTTCCGATGCGTTTCATCGCGCCGCTCATCCCTGCCGGACGCGCTGCGCGCGTGCAGCGAGCCGCGGCCGCGTGCGCTCGAGCGGACCGAGCCGCCCGAACAGGCCGTCCGCGATGCCGAACAGGATGCCGGCGAGCTTGTCGCGCTTGTCGCGCTCGACGAGCGCGATCTGCACGACCTGCCACACGGTCAGAAGGTTCGGCACGATCGCCACCGGAAAACGCAGCCCGTACTGGATCCCGAGCTGCACCGCATTGCGTGCGCTGTAATAGCGCCGTTGCCACGAGTGATTCATCGACGTCATTTCGAAAGGGCCGAACGCGTGACGCTGCTTCGCGCCGATCCGGTGCGGCAGCACCAGCGACGGCACGACATAGAGCGGCACGTTGCGCGCGAGCGCGCGGAAGCTGTACTCGGTGTCGACGTGATCGATGAACAGCGTCTCGTCGAAGCGGCCGAGCACGTCGAACGCGGCACGCGACACGACGCAGCCCGACGAGATCAGGAACGCGCAGCGCTGCAGCGGCGCATCGGGCGCGAAGCGCAGCCGGCGCAACCCGATCCCGTTCGTCGCGAGCTCCGGCAGGAAGCTTCGCGCGTTCTCGTCGAAGATGCGCGGGCCCGCGAGGAACGCGCGCGCCGCGAGCGTCGCGCACACGCCGCGCATCGTCGCGAAGTAACCGGCCGGCACCGACGAGTCCTGATCGAACAGCGCGACGGCATCGACGCTGCCGCCGAACAGTGCGGCAAGCCCGGCGTTGTACGCGCCCGCGATCCCGCCGCGATTGCCGTGATGCAGCAGCGCGATGCCGTCGCGCGCGCACAGCGCGCGCGCACGCGCATCGGGTTGCGGCGTGTTGTCGACGACGAGCAGCGCGTCGCACGCGTGCCGCCACGCGCCGAGGGCGGCTAGCTGCGCGTCGGTCGGGTGATACAGGATCACGAGTGCGCCGAGTGTCGTCATGCCGCTCTCCTCAATGTCCGAACGAAGCCGCCGCGCCGCGCTTCGGCCGCGTCAGCCACATCATCGCGGCGAGCACGACGCAGGTCATGCTCGCCATCCAGAACATGTCGGCCGTCGCCATCATGTATGCCTGCTGCATCACGACCTGGTGCAGCGTCGACAGCTCGCGCACGCCGTCGACGCCCATCGCGTTCAGCGTGTTCACGAAGCGCTGCGTGTTGGCCGAAGCGTGCGTGACCGATTGCGACACCACGTCGTAGTGATAGCTCGCGCGGTTGTCCCACAGCGTCACGCTCATCGCGGTGCCGAATGCGGCCGACAGCGTGCGCAGGAAGTTCGACAGGCTCGACGCGGCCGCGAGCCGATCGTCCGGAATGCGCGACAGCGTCGCGGCCGTCAGCGGGATGAAGAAGCACGGCAGCCCGATGCCCTGGATCAGCCCGGGCGCGGCGATCTGCAGGAACGTCATCTTCAACGTGAAATGCGCGTCCCACGCGAGCACGGCCGCGAACACGACGAAGCCGAACGTCGCGAGCACGCGCGCATCGAAGCGGTGCGCGTGCAGGCCGACGAGGATCGAGAACACGAGTGCGAGCACGCCGAGCGACGCGGTGGCGAGCCCCGCATGGAACGCGTTGTAGCCCATCACCGCCTGCATCCACAGCGGAAACACGACGCCCACCACCGAGAAGCTCATCATCCCGAGCGAGATGATCAGCACGCAGAACGAGAACGTGCGGTCGCGAAACAGGCTCAGGTCGACGACTGGATGCGCTTCGCCGGCCTCCCAGATCAGCAGCGACACGATCGCGAGCGCCGCGATCACCGCGAGCGCGACGATCAGCGGCGAATCGAACCAGCCCTTGTCGTGGCCGAGATCGAGCATCGCCTGCAGCGAGCCGACGCCGATCACGAGCAGCACGATGCCCGGCACGTCGATCGGGCCGGCTGCGCCGCGCTGCGCGTCGGGACGCAGCATTGCGGTGCACACCGCGAACGAGAACAGCCCGATCGGCAGATTGATCAGGAAGATCCACGGCCACGAGAAGCTGTCGACGATCCAGCCGCCGACCACCGGCCCGAAGATCGGCGCGAGCAGCACCGTCATCGCCCACAGCGCGAGCGCGACGGTGCGCTTGTCGGGCGGAAACGTGCGCAGCAGGATCGTCTGCGACAGCGGCACCATCGGCCCCGAGCACAGCCCCTGCAGCGCACGGCAGACGACCAGCACGTGCAGGTCGCGCGCGAGCCCGCACAGCAGCGACGTCAGCGTAAACAGCAGCACCGCGCCGACGAACAGCCGCAGCTCGCCGACACGTCGCGCGAGCCAGCCGGTCAGCGGCACCGCGATCGCGGCCGCGACCGAGTACGAGCTGATCACCCACGTGCCCTGGCTGTTCGACACGCCGAGGCTGCCGGAGATCGCCGGCACCGCGACGTTCGTCACGGTCGAGTCGAGCACTTCGATGAAAGTCGCAAGCGACAGCGCGAACGTCAGCAGCGCAAGCCGCGCGCCGCGCACGGGGCGCGCGGCGGCCGATACCGATTCGCCCGCATTCGGGGCGGCGTCTGCGTGCTGAAGCGGCGATGCCGTGCTCATGCGCCCGCCATCGCGACAGCGCCCGATGCAGGCACGCGGCCACGCGTCGGCGCGAAGCGCTCGATGAAATCGGCGGCCGTCTCGCAGCCGTCCGGAGCAGCCTGGATCAGCGCACGCGCGCGCTCGGCATACACCGCGAATTCGGGTTCGCCGAGCACGCGCTCGAGCGCCGCGCCCATACGCGCGCCGTCGACGGGACCGTCGACGCGCACACCGCAACCGCTCGCCACGACGCGCTGCGCATTGTCGAACTGATCGTGCGCGAACGGCGTCACGACTTGCGGAATGCCCGCTTCGAACGCGAGCGCCGCAGTGCCGATCCCGCCGTGATGCACGAGCGCGCGGCAGCGCGGCAACAGCGTGCGCAGCGGCACGAAGCGGCGCACCAGCAACCGGTCGTCGCCCGGCGCCGCATCGTGCGGGCTCAACAGGATGCCGCGTGCGCCGGTGGCACGCACCGCATGCGCGACCGCGCGCGCATACGCGGCGTGATCGACCAGCGTCGAGCCAGCCGTGAATACGACGGGCGCCTCGCCGGCCACCAGAAACGCATCGAGCGCGCGATCGTCGCCGGGCGTCGCGACATCGTTGAACAACGGGAAACCGCTCTGCAGACAATGCGCGGGCCAGTCGCGCTGCGCCGGTGCGTACCAGTCGGGAAACAGGCACAGCACGCCGTCGGTCGAATGCAGCCAGCGGCCGAGCACGCGCCGCGCGGGCGCAAGCCCGAGTTCGCCGCGCACCGCATCGAGCGCCGGCCCGCACACGCGATCGAGCACCTGCCGCTCGATCAGCGTCATCAATGCCGCCTTCACCGGCAGCGGCCAGCGCGCGGGAATCGTCAGGCGCGGATGCGTCGGCGGCACGTGCGCGGACAGCAGCGTCGACGGCGACACCTGCACCGACACGTACGGCGTGCCGTGCAGCTCCTGCATGAAGCGCGCGGAGAACGCCCACAGCGTGCCGACCAGCACGGTGTCGCGGTCGGTCAGCGCGCGCAGCATGTCGTAATGCGGGCGCAGCACCGGCGCGATCACCCGCCACAGCGTGCGGAACGACGTGCGCGGATCCCACAGCGCCGGGTTCGCCATCGCGGCATCGTACTCGGCCGCGGTGCCGACCGGCACGAACGCGAAGCCGCAGCGGCGCACGATCGCGTCGAACGGCGGATGCGTGCAGAACACGACTTCGTGGCCGCGCGTCGCGAGCACGCGCGCGACGCCGAGCAGCGGATGCACGTCGCCCGCCGAGCCGATCGCAGTCACGATCACCTTCGCCATCGCACGCCTCGCCGGAATCAGTAGAAGCCGGGGATCAGCGCCGCGACCTCGCGGCGGTACTGCGCATACGCCGGCCCGAAATAGCCGGTGAGCCAGCTCTCCTCGACGCGCACCTTGTACGCAAGCGACGCGAACACGAGCGCGACGCCGAGCGCGCCGCGCCATTCGCCGCCGATCAGCGCGGCGCCGACGAGCGCGATCAGGCAGCCGGTGTAGATCGGATGACGCACGAGGCCGTACGGGCCGGTGCGCACGAGTTCGTGGTTTTCCTTCAGCGTGACGGACACGCTCCAGTTCGTGCCGAGATGCAGCCGCGCCCACACCGAGAACAGCAGCCCGGCGACGAGCACCGCGACCCCGCATTGCGCCTGCAGGCCGAAGCGGTGCCAGTCGGGCACGAGCGCCTGCCACGACGGATCGGGCAGGATGATCAGCGCGCCGCCGACGATCAGCGGAATCGACTGCAGCGTGCGCGAGCGCGACGCCTCCTTGCGCACGGTCGTCTTCACGGCCTGCGACGTCGCGATCCAGTAAGCGAGCCACGCGGCCCACGGAACGACGATGGCGATGGTCTGAACGATATTCACGGCGAGCCTGCCTCGTATGGATGAGAATTCGGATGCGCCCGGTGGGCCCGGTGCGCGGCGTGCTGAATTACGACGGCATTACGACGACAGCGCCGGCATCGGCGAAGGCACGCACGCGTGCGCGGCGCCGAGCGCGATGCCGGCGGCAGCGGGCGGCGCGTCGCAGAAGAAGTCGAGCAGCGCAGCGCGCGTGGTGTCGCGCTGCGCGCGGCCTTCGATGTCGAGGAAATGGCCGGCGTCGGGAATCGTCGCGAAGCGCGCACGCGGCACGTGCGCGGCGAGCTGGCGAACGTCGGCCGGCGTCGTGTATTCGTCGCGCTCGCCGTTCAGGAACAGCAGCTCGCAGCCGATGTTTGCGAACTCGCTCAGGTAACGCTCGGGCTGCAGCGACAGGATCTGGTCGACGTGGAACGCGACCTGGTCCTGCTCGTCGCGCGGCAGGCGCGTCAGATAGCGGTAGTTGTACAGCTTCATGATGCGCGGCAGATAGCGGCCGACCGTATCGTTCAGCAGCTGCGCGGCCTTCAGGTTCTCGCCGGCCGCGATGTGGTCGCGGGCGCGCGTCACGTAGTCGATCATCGCGTCGTTCAGGAACGGCGAAAACGAGCAGATCGCCGCGCGCCGCACGCTCGGGCAGCCGCGCGCGAGCGCGAACAGCGACGCGACGCCGCCCCACGACACCGACACGAGAAACGCCGGCGCGAAGCGCTCGACCAGGTATTGCAGGATCGCGGCCTCGTCGTCCTTGGTCAGGATGAAGCAGCCGGGGTTGTGCTGGCGCGACTGCCCCGCATACGGCAGGTCGAAGCAGATCGTGTTCATCCGCTCGCCCAGATACTGGACGGTCTGCCCGAACGATGCGGTCGTCGCGAGCGCGCCGTTCACGAGCATCGCCGTGTCGAACGACGGATCGAACACGTTCCGTTCGACGTAGACCTTCAGACCATTCGGCAGCGGGACCACGTGTTTTTCGGTCGGCATCGTCGTTCTCCGGTGGATGCGGCGTCTCGGCGTCGCGGCATGCTGCAGGTGCGCAATGGCTGGCGCCGGCCGCGTCGCGGCCATGGGCCGCCCCGTCGCCGACGCACCGCGGCAAATTCGCGCGGCGCCGATTCATTCCTCGTAGTGCGGCGCCATACTAATACGGGCAATATTACTGACTCAAGTCATCCCAACGATCCCCTCTACTCCATCGGGAAATACGCCCGGTTCAAATTTTTCCAGCATTTTTTATGGTATGCGGAATCGGGTTGCGGCGGACGGCAATCGTTTTCGCATCGCCCACTAAACGGCGGATATCAATGCATATCCTCTTTAAATTCAATGATGTATGGAAATTCCATCGCCCGATTCAAACGGATTTCCAGAAATTACCGGCGACATCCGCTGGCATTCGAATCGTGCGATTTTCCAAAATGTCACATAGCTCGACATTCTTTCGACGTGTAATGAATCGGATTGGGAAACTGTTACGACCATTGCGTCATTCCGGCTTGAATCGTTTTAAACAAACTTGAAATTATTTAACCACCTTTCAATCCGTTTTTCCGCTCCGCACAATCGGTGCGGCAACCCGTTTCTGTCTGCCGACGCATGCCTACACCGTCCGACCCCGCTTTTTTGTTGATTGAACGTTCAATAAAAAACCGCTAAGCTCACGACTTCCAGCCACCTGCCCGTCCGGGCTAAGGGAGTCGCGATGCCGAAAGTCGGAATGCGGGAGATTCGCCGCGCACAGTTGATCGACGCGACGCTGCGCTCGATCGACGAGGCCGGCCTGCCCGGCACGACGCTCGCGTCGGTCGCGCAGCGCGCGAACATCTCGACGGGCATCGTCAGCCACTACTTCGGCGACAAGGACGGCCTGCTCGAGGCGACGATGCGCCACGTACTGCGCGATCTGTGGACGGCCACCACGCAACGCCGCGTGGCCGCGCGCAAGGATCCGCGTTCGCGGCTGCGCGCGATCGTGGCCGCGAACTTCGACGACACGCAGGTCAGCGCGCCAGTGATGAAGACGTGGCTCGCGTTCTGGTCGCAGAGCATGCACGACGCGATGCTCAAGCGGCTGCAGCACGTCAACACGCGGCGCCTCCATTCGAACCTGTGCGCCGAATTCGCGAAGGCGCTGCCGCGCGCGAAGGCACGCGAGGCCGCCAGCGGCCTTGCCGCGCTGATCGACGGCCTGTGGCTGCGCGGTGCACTCGCCGGCGGCCCGATCGACACCCGGGCTGCACTGAAGCTCGCCAACGATTACATCGACCTGCTGCTCGCGTCCGACTGACGCGTCACGCAGTCGCCCTCAAGGAGATCCTCATGTCCGTATACGGTTTGCAGCGCCTCTACATCGGCGGCGGTTACGTCGACGCCACCAGCGGCAAGACTTTCGACACCTTCGATCCCGCCACCGGCGAACTGCTCGCGCAGGTGCAGCAGGCGAGCGCGGCCGACGTCGACCGCGCGGTCGCGTCGGCGCAGGAAGGCCAGCGCGAATGGGCGGCGATGACCGCGATGCAGCGCTCGCGCATCCTGCGCCGCGCGGTCGAGCTGCTGCGCGAACGCAACGACGCACTCGCGGCGATCGAGACGCGCGACACCGGCAAGCCGATCGGCGAGACGCTCGCGGTCGACATCGTCACCGGCGCGGACGTGATCGAGTACTACGCGGGCCTCGCGACCGCGATCGAAGGGCTGCAGGTGCCGCTGCGCGCCGAGTCGTTCGTCTATACGCGCCGCGAACCGCTCGGCGTGTGCGCGGGCATCGGCGCATGGAACTACCCGATCCAGATCGCGTGCTGGAAGACGGCCCCCGCGCTCGCGGCCGGCAACGCGATGGTGTTCAAGCCGAGCGAAGTCACGCCGCTCACCGCGCTGAAGCTCGCCGAGATCTACACGGAAGCCGGCGTGCCGGCCGGCGTGTTCAACGTCGTGCAGGGCGACGGCTCGGTCGGCGCGCTGCTCACCGGCCACCCGGACATCGCGAAGGTGTCGTTCACCGGCGGTGTCGAGACCGGCAAGAAGGTGATGTCGCTCGCCGGCGCGTCGTCGCTGAAGGAAGTGACGATGGAACTCGGCGGCAAGTCGCCGCTGATCGTGTTCGACGATGCGGACCTCGACCGCGCGGCCGACATCGCGGTCACCGCCAACTTCTTCAGCTCGGGCCAGGTCTGCACGAACGGCACGCGCGTGTTCGTGCACCGCTCGATCAAGGATGCATTCACGCAGAAGGTGCTCGAACGCGTGAAGCGCATCCGTGTCGGCAAGCCGACCGATGCCGATACCAACTTCGGTCCGCTCGTGTCGGCCGCGCAGCTCGACAAGGTGCTCGGCTTCATCGAAAGCGGCAAGGCCGAAGGCGCGAAATTGCTCGCGGGCGGCACGCGGCTGACCGACGGTCATTTCGCCAGCGGCCAGTACGTCGCGCCGACCGTGTTCGGCGACTGCCGCGACGACATGAAGATCGTCCGCGAAGAGATCTTCGGGCCGGTGATGAGCATCCTCGATTTCGAATCGGAGGACGAAGTAATCGGCCGCGCGAACGACACGCACTACGGCCTCGCCGCCGGTGTCGTGACCGAGAACCTGTCGCGCGCGCACCGCACGATCCATCGCCTCGAAGCCGGCATCTGCTGGATCAACACGTGGGGCGAATCGCCGGCCGAGATGCCGGTTGGCGGATACAAGCAATCCGGTGTCGGACGCGAGAACGGCATCACGACGCTCGAACACTACACTCGCATCAAGTCGGTACAGGTCGAGCTCGGCCGCTATAACCCGGTGTTTTGAGAACGACAGGAGATACCCCGTCATGACGACACGCGAATACGACTACATCATCTGCGGCGCCGGTTCCGCGGGCAACGTGCTCGCGACGCGCCTGACGGAAGATCCGAACGTCACGGTGCTGCTGCTCGAAGCGGGCGGCCCCGACTACCGCTTCGACTTCCGTACGCAGATGCCGGCGGCGCTCGCCTATCCGCTGCAGGGCCGCCGCTACAACTGGGCGTACGAGACCGACCCCGAGCCGCACATGGACAATCGCCGGATGGAATGCGGGCGCGGCAAGGGGCTCGGCGGCTCGTCGCTGATCAACGGGATGTGCTACATCCGCGGCAACGCGCTCGACTACGACAACTGGTCGACGCACAAGGGGCTCGAGAACTGGACGTATCTCGACTGCCTGCCGTACTTCAAGAAGGCCGAGACGCGCGACGTCGGCCCGAACGACTATCACGGCGGCGACGGCCCCGTGTCGGTCACGACCAGCAAGCCGGGCGTGAATCCGCTGTTCGAGGCGATGGTCGATGCGGGCGTGCAGGCGGGTTATCCGCGCACCGACGACCTGAACGGCTATCAGCAGGAAGGCTTCGGCCCGATGGATCGCACCGTCACGCCGAAGGGCCGCCGCGCGAGCACCGCGCGCGGCTATCTCGACCAGGCGAAGGTCCGGCCGAACCTTGAGATCGTCACGCACGCGCTCGCCGATCGCATCCTGTTCGACGGCAAGCGCGCATCGGGCGTCACGTACCTGCGCGGCAGCGAGCGCGCGACCGCGCATGCGCGCCGCGAAGTGCTCGTGTGCAGCGGCGCGATCGCATCGCCGCAACTGCTGCAGCGCTCGGGCGTCGGCCCCGGCGCGTGGCTGAAGGAGCTCGACATCCCGGTCGTGCTCGATCTGCCCGGCGTCGGCCAGAACCTGCAGGATCACCTGGAGATGTACATCCAGTACGAATGCAAGGAACCGGTGTCGCTGTATCCGGCGCTCAAGTGGTGGAACCAGCCGAAGATCGGTCTCGAATGGATGCTGAACGGCACCGGCCTCGGCGCGAGCAACCACTTCGAGGCGGGCGGCTTCATCCGCACGCGCGACGACGATCTGTGGCCGAACATCCAGTATCACTTCCTGCCGGTGGCGATCAACTACAACGGCTCGAACGCGATCGAGATGCACGGCTTCCAGGCGCACGTCGGCTCGATGCGCTCGCCGAGCCGCGGCCGCGTGAAGCTGCGCTCGCGCGATCCGAACGACCATCCGAGCATCCTGTTCAACTACATGGCCGAAGCGCTCGACTGGCGCGAGTTCCGCGACGCAATCCGCGCAACGCGCGAGATCATGCGCCAGCCCGCGCTCGATCGCTATCGCGGCCGCGAGCTGAACCCGGGTGCCGACTGCAAGACCGACAAGGAGCTCGATGCGTTCGTGCGGGCTCGCGCGGAAACCGCGTTCCATCCGTCATGCTCGTGCAAGATGGGTTACGACGACATGGCCGTGGTCGACGAAGAAGGCCGCGTGCACGGGCTCGAAGGGCTGCGTGTCGTCGATGCGTCGATCATGCCGATCATCACGACCGGCAACCTGAACGCGCCGACGATCATGATCGCGGAGAAGATCGCGGACAAGATCCGCGGCCGCACGCCGCTCGCGCGCGTGGACGTCCCCTACTTCGTCGCGAACGGCGCGATGGCGCGCAATGTCGCGAAGGCGGTGCGGCAGCCGGAGACGGTGTAACCGCGCCCGCGCCCACCGCCGGGCGCGGCAGCAACGACAGGCACGGCTCGCGGCGTTCTCGCCGCGGGCCGTTGTTCATTTCACTGGACGCGCTCGCCGCGCGTGCGCAAGCGCGTGATGCGCGTCGCCGTCGGCCGCACGCGTTTTGCACGCACGATCGGATTCGCTCGCGACGTCAGGCTCATCGCACCGCGCAACCGGTCGAACGCGACGTCTTCGTTCCGTCCGAAGCGGCCGACCGCCGGCCATGCCAGCATTTCATCGAGCCAGATCGTCCATGCGTCGCCGTGGAAGCGGCGCGCGAATGCGCGCACCATGTCGGGCGCCGCGATCGCGATACCCGCCAGCAGGTAATACGCCCAGAAGCTGCCCGCGCCGGCGAGCCGGTCGAGCCGGCACACCGATACCGCTGCGAGCAGGCCGTCGACCGATCCGAGATCCGCACGTCGTTCGCGAATCGCGCGTGCAACGAGATTGTGCCGACCGCCGTACGCCGCGACGGAAACGCCTTTTCCGGCGGCGAGTTCCGCGCAGAACATCGCGAGCGCGGCCATCTCGTCGATACGCGCGGCATCGTCGCGCGGCCCGCAGACGCGCAGCACGACCGCGTCGATGATCGCACCCGGCCGCGCCGACGGCGCCACGCACGCGGCTGCGACGGGCGCGCGCCGCTCTCTCAGGTTCTTCGCAGGCGGCACTTCGCCGATCGCGGATGGTTCCGTGCCTGCGTGCGCGGCGACGCCGCCGTCCGGCTCGACGCCGCCGGCGATCCGCTCGAGCGCGGCCCAGCCATCGTCGGGGTCGTCGAACGCCCACGCATCGATGAAGCCATGCGCCGCTTCGAATGCCGCGCGCGACCCCGGACAACATCGTTCCGCATACGCGAGCTGCCGCGCATCGGGCACGTGCACGCATGCGTCGAGCGGGTCAGTCGCGTCGCAGGCGCAACCGGTGCCGTCCGCTGCGATCCACGGCGCGAGTTCATGCAGGATGGCGATCGTGTCGTGTGACAGGTTCATGCACGATTGCACGCGTGCCGCGCGCGACGGCTGGGCAATCGTTGCGCCGGCAACGCGCGCCGCCACGCGCGCCGCGTCGTCCAGATGTTCGATCAGATACTGCAGCCACGCAGCCGTGCGCAGCCGGTCGGGCGTCGCACCGCGCGCATCGCCATACTTCGCGGGGTCGGTGAGCATGGGTGGTCAGGAATGGTTCCGACAAGTCGGGTAATTGTTGTGTATCGATCGAAGCAGGCGGCACGGTGCATCGCACCGGCCGCCGCATGGCCGCCCGCGCCGGATCGCGAAGCAGGCAGCCGAGCAGCCGTCGCGCGATCGGGCGCGACGACGCCAACGCATCGACAAACCGGAACGCCCGCCGCGCATCCTTGCACGGCCCTCGTATCCGGCGGGCGCCCGGTGTCGATCGCGCGGTGCTTACTGCACGTGGAACTTCGGCGACGTGGCGACCGTGCCGCTGACCGTACAGTCCGGCGTCAGCACGGCATTGTTGAACGTCAGCGACGAGTTCGGATCGCTCCACGCCGTCACGACCTTGCTCGGCCCGCAGGTACCGAGCAGCGTGACGGTCACCTTGGCGTTGTTGATCGACAGTTGCGTCGTGCTGTCGGCCTGGCCCGTCCACGGCGCCGCGCTCGTCGCGCTGCCGCTGATCAGACCGCACGTCGCGCCGCCCGCGAACGTCGTCGACGTGATGTTGACGATGCCCGTCGACGTGATGGTGCCGTTGAACGTCGCGTTGCAGCTCGCGTTGATGGCGCCCTTGCTGAGCGTCGTGAGCCCCGATGCGGAGAACGGTTCGCCGTTCGGATTCATCGGCTGGCCGTCCGCGCGCGACACGGTCACCGCGAACGCGGGCGCGGCCGCAACCGCGGTGAATGCCACTGCAGCAACAAGCGATACGATTTTGCGAATGCTCATTTGCACTGCCCCCTCTCTCTTCACGAAATGGCGGCACGCCGCCAGGAACGCGACCGCCCGGCCCGATGACACCGGGCCAGCCGGCCGCAGGAAACCGCCGACGCACGCAAGATGCACGCCGCACGGCTCAGAACTTGTAGGAAATCCCGACGAACGTGATCAGCGGATCGGCCTTCAACCGCGTGCGCGTGGTCGCGAGCGTCGATCCGTCGGCGGCCTTGATCACGAGCGACGAGTAGGTCTTCAGCGGCATGTACGTGAGCGTCGCCGTCAGTCCCCAGTGCTTGTCGATCGCATAGCTCGCACCGACGTTGTAGACCGGCGTGAACGACGACGACGCCTTGCCCTCCACCGACGTCGGCCCCGGCTTGCCTGCGCCGGCCGCGAGCACGCTGCCGAGGTTCTCGTTGATGTCCCGCGCGAAGTTGCCGTTCAGCTCGATGTTGCTGAACCAGCTGTAGGCCACGCCGATCCCGACGAACGGGCGGAACTTCGCGGTCGGCGCGTTGAAGTAGTACTGCAGAATGATCGTCGGACTCCATTGCCGTGCGTTCTTCACGGCCGGTTGGTTCGACGGATTGTCCATGTTGACGCTGCCGAGCGCGCCGGCCGGACCCGGCGGCCGGATCACGCCGTGCCCGGTCAGCGTGAATTCCGGTGGAATGCCGAGCACCGACGTCACGGCGATATGGTCGGTGAAGAAGTGCGTGAGCGTGAGGCCGACCGTATCGGCGTTGTTGACCGTCAGGCTCGTGCCCGGCGACGTGAACGACCCGGGCAGCCGCAACGGCCCGTTGATCGGCATGCCGGCAAGATTCGTCGTCAGTCCGTTGGTCGAATCCTGCGGCATGATGTGCAGCCAGCCCAGCGTCGCGACGTTGTCGCCCGCCTGCTGGGCCGATGCGAGCGTCGACACGCCTGCGACGACACCCGCGACAATCAGCTTCTTCATGAAGTCTCCCCCTCATTCTGTCCGGGCGGCGCCGTGCACGTGCGCGCGGCGCCGCCGTGTCTGCAGCCACGCAAGCTCACTGCACGAACGCGCCGACCGTGAAGTACGGATTGCGCGTATCGGCCATGTCGAGGAACCCGAACACGCCGCCGGTGAACACGAACTTGCCGGTCGCCGGCCCCGACGCCGCGTCCGCATGCACGGTCGTCACGACGCCCGGCACCTTCTGCGTGAAATCGAGGTTCAGCGCACGCGTGAGCGCGGCCTGCGACGCGTTGAACGGATCGAGCAACGTGGCCTGCGCGCCGATCAGTGCGGTTGCGCGGTAGTTGAACGCGCTGTCGACCCCCGTGTACTCGCCGTTCTGCGAACCCTGCGCGATCGCTGCTTGCGGGCTCAGGAACGAGATGCCCGATTCGTCGTCCGCGCTCGGCGGGCCCTGCGTGAGATCCGCATTGGCGGCACCGGTGCGGATGAAGATCGGCACGAGCTGGTTGCGCAGCTTGCCGACGATCAGGATTCCCTTGCCGGCCTTCGCCGGATCGAGCGCGGCGAGCGTCGGCGGAATCTGCGGCTGGTAGTTGAGCGACTGGAACGCCGGCGCATCGGCGCGCAGCGTGAACGGCTGGTTCACGGTCGCGCTCGACGGCAGCGGCTGCCCGCCGTTCTTCTTGCCGAAGTTGTCGGTCTCGACGTAGCTGCCGTCCGCGTTGATCGTCACCTGCTGGTCGAGCGCCACGGGCTGGAAGTTCTGCGACGGTACCTGGTGGTAGCCGAGCTGGTTGTAGGTGCCGGCGATCTTCGACAGATCGGTTTCGAGCGTCGAGAAGCTGATGAACGGGTAGTACGGGAACGTCGTCTTCGGAATCCTGCCGACGCCGATCACGCCGTCGAACTGGATCGTCGCACCTGGAATCGCGCCGCCCAGCACGCCTTCGCCGAGGAACAGCCGCGCCGGCCGGCTCGGATCGAGACTCGCGTTCTGCATCCGGAACGTGCACTGGTTCAGCTTCACGGTCGGCAGGCCGGTTTCGTCGGCCAGCGCGCCGTCGACCACGTTGGCCGGCGCCGCGTCGCGCGTCGGCTGCACGGTGCCGGCGGCGGTCGGCACCGGCGATGCGAGATAGGTCATCCGGTAGGTCATCTTCGTCGTGTCGAGCTGTACTTTCACGAGCTCGCCCGAGCCGGAGCCGCCGATGAACACCGTGTTGTAGTCGATCGTCTGCGGGCACAGCCGGACCACCGGTGCGGGCGGCGGGTCGCCGTCGCCGCCGCAGGCGACCAGCACGGGCGCGAGCGACGCGGCAGCCATCCAATTCTTCACATTCATAGGAATCCTCTCGAATTTCGATTCGCCGGCGGCGGCCGGTGCGCCGCCGGTGTTCCGTGTTCGTTACGCCGTTACTGGACGAACGCGCCGACCGTGAAGAACGGGTTGACCTTGCTGTTGTTGACGACCATCGCGTAGACGTTGCCGGCCGTCACGAGCCAGCCCGTGTCGCCCTTGCCGAAGATCGCCACGTTGCCGTTCGCGCCCTTCGCGTTGAAGTCCTGTGTGGCCGTGACCTTGATCTTGCCGGGCGTCGCCTGCGTGTAGTCGAGCGCGAACTGCGACGTGACCGACGACGTCTGCGGGTCGATGAACGCAGCAGTCGCACCCTGGAACAGCGTCGACGTGTAGTTCGCCGCGATCGTCGATACGGCCGTGCCGTCGGTGCAGTTGCCAGCCTCGGGCAGGAAGAACGTGCCGTTGAACGTGCCGGGCAGATCCGGGTGCGGCATCGTGCTGCTGAAGCTCGGCCCGGATATCGCAGGCGCGCCCGACACGCCGTTGGACGTGACCACCCCGCACGCGGACGCGCTCGTCGCGCCGATGAAGCCGCCCTTCAGCACATTGGTCGCAACAGGCTGCGCGGGCGACAGCATCGAGATGCCGACTTCCGCGTCGGCGACGGACGCGAGCAGATTCGTCGCGTCTGCATGCGAATAGCCGACGCGAATCACGATCGGCACCAGCACGCCGTTCAGCTTGCCGACGATCATCACGCCATGCGCCTGGGTCGGCGACAGCAGCACGAGCGGCTGCTCCTGCCCGGCCGACGGATACGGCAGGCCCGGATTCGCGCCGCTGACGAACACGTTGTCGGCGCTTCCGTCCGCGTTCTTGCGCAGCGTCCACGGCGTGCCGGTCGTCTGGCACGAGTAGTCGCTGCCCGGCGTGATCGTGCACGTACCGTCTTCATTCAGTGTCTGGCTCCAGTTCACGACGTCCGACTGCCAGCCCTGCGGCGTCGCGGTCTGATAGCTGCTGCCGGTCGGCGACAGATGAATGCCGACCTCGTTGTACACGCCGGCCACCTTCGTGAAATCGGTCTCCGTGTCGGTAAAGCCGATGAACGGATAGAAATCGAACGTGCGCGACGGCACGGTGCCGAGATAGAGACCGGGCACGACAGGAATACCGTCGAACTGGATCGTCGCGCCCGGAATGCCGCCGCCGACCACCCCGTTGCCGACGAACAGCATCGGCGGGTCCGCACGATTGATCGTCACCGCATACGCGCCGTCGCTCGTCGCGCCGCTGTCGAGCACGAACGCGCAACGATTCTGCTCGGCGGTCGGCAGGTTGGTCGGATGGTGGAACGCGCCGCTGATCGTCAGGCCCGCGCGCGTGTCGTTGACCTGGCCCGCCGACGTCGGCACCGACGAGTCGATGAACTGCATCTGGTACGTGAGCTTCGTCGTGTCGAATTTCACCTTCACGTATTCGCCGCTGCCCGCACCGCCCGTATAGGTCGTCGTGTAGTCGAGCGAATCCGGACACAGCTTGGTCACGACGGGCGGCGTCGTTTCGGCGCCGCTCGGCCCGCATGCGCTGCCCGAGCACTGCGGCACGTTGATCGGGCCCGGATCGTCGCCGCCGCCGCAACCGGCGACGAACGGCAGCGCCAGCACGGCGCACGACAGGATCGACTTCCGCCATTCAGGAATGCAAAGCATCAACCCCTCCTTTTGAGGTACGACAGGTCTCGTCCGGACGGGCTGCATGGCCCGCCGGTTGGTATCGCGCCGCCGTGCAAGGCATGCGGCGCATGACGGTGCACACCTGGGCGCCGTGTTGCAATTCACGCGGTTGCAATGAACCCCGCCACGGCACGCGAGCGCGCTCCGGCAGCGCCGTCATGCGGCACGGCGCCATCGGGAAAACGGAACGGAACGGTGTGCGCCGCTACAGCGGCAACGCGAAGCGATGATGCAGGCGCGCGACTCGCGGCGCGCCCGCATCCGTTGAAAAGCCGGAAAACGGCAGTCCAGCCGGGCCCTCGGATAGGCGTCTCATGGTGTGGTCTCCAGACGTACGCTTGATTCGTTATGTTGATGCGTCGTTGGTCGAGACTATGATCGGGCGATACGCACAAGTAAATGGATGCAGAGTTCCAAACGAACGGAACCGCGCGATCCTACTGCGTGCACGGTGTTTGACAGTTTTTCAAACAGCCTTCAATTTATTTGCTCAGACAAATACCCGAGCCGCATCACGCGCGTGTGGATGAGGTCGTTCAAACCACGAGATGCCCGGCCGGCGGGCGTCCGCCGCGCCGTACGCATGCTGCGACGCAACCTCATACGTCGATGATCGCGAGCGTGCCGTGGCTGCCGGGCAGCACCGCGTGACGCGTGCCGGCCGCCGCGAGATACATCTGCCCGGCCTCGACAACGAGCGTCTGGGCGTTGACCTCGAGCATCAGCCGGCCGTCGAGCACGAGCAGCCCCTCGTTGTAATCGTGCACTTCCGCCTCGTACGGCTGCGCGTCCATCCGCAGCACCTTGATCCTGGCCGGCCCCACTTCACCGACGATCGTGGATTGCCACGCGAGGGCTTGCGCGGCCGCAACGGACTTGAAATCGATCAGAGACATGCGCACCGCTCCGGGAACGTGAAGGAACGCATTATCGCGACCGCGGCGGCTGCCGTCCCGGTACGGCGCGGCGGCGTTCCGGCAGCACAGTCGTCGCGGGGGCCGCTGCCCCGCACGACGCGCGACCGCCCCACCAGCCGAAAACGCCACACATTGTTCGCTCGATTCAAATAAAGCATCGCATTATTGAATGACATCTGCGCATTTCACGCGAATCGCGCACCGGCATCGCATGCCGTTTCCATCGAAATGCATTTCCATCTTCCGGTTGCTAATATGGCGGTCCTGCGATCCCGCACCACAACGCCGTTCGACATGACGCCCGTTCGCCATGCCGCACCCGACACCGGCCGCCTCGCGGCGGCGACACCGGGCACGCGCGGCGCACAGCGTCGGACCGAGCGGCCGTGCCATCCGTGAGCATGCAACCGATCCTTTCCGTCTCCGACCTCTCCAAGACTTACGCGTCCGGCTTCCAGGCGCTGAAGCACGTGACCCTCGACATCCGGCCCGGCGAGATCTTCGCGCTGCTCGGGCCGAACGGCGCGGGCAAGACCACGCTGATCGGCTCCATCTGCGGCATCGTCACGCCGACCGAAGGCCGCGTGACGGTCGGCGGCCACGATATCCGCGACCACTACCGCGCCGCGCGCGAAATGATCGGCCTCGTGCCGCAGGAGCTGACGACCGACGCGTTCGAAACCGTGTGGGCGACGGTGTCGTTCAGCCGCGGGCTGTTCGGCAAGGCGCCCGATCCGGCCTACATCGAGAAGACGCTGAAGGCGCTGTCGCTGTGGGACAAGCGCGACAACAAGCTGATGACGCTGTCGGGCGGCATGAAGCGCCGCGTGATGATCGCGAAGGCGCTGTCGCACGAGCCGCGCATCCTGTTTCTCGACGAGCCGACGGCCGGCGTCGACGTCGAGCTGCGCCGCGACATGTGGAAGCTCGTCGATACGCTGCGCGAAAGCGGCGTGACGATCCTGCTGACCACGCACTACATCGAGGAAGCCGAGGAAATGGCCGACCGGATCGGCATCATTCTCGGCGGCGAACTCGTGCTCGTCGAAGAGAAGCGCGAACTGATGCGCAAGCTCGGCAAGAAGCAGCTGACCGTGCAGCTCGAGCATCCGCTCGCGGCCGTGCCGGCCGAGCTCGCCGCGTTCGGGCTCGAACGCGCGGCCGACGGCAGCGCGCTCGTCTACACGTACGACTCGCAGCGCGACGACGCGAGCATCGCGACGCTGATCAACGCCCTCGGCACGGCCGGCATCGGCTTTCGCGACCTGCATACGACGCAGAGCTCGCTCGAGGATATCTTCGTCAGCCTGATCGACAACCGCCGCAACGGCGCACATGGGGCCTAACGCACATGACGAACTGGAATTGGCACGGCATCCGCGCGATCTACCGCGCCGAAATGGCGCGCACGCGCCGCACGCTGATGCAGAGCATCATCGCGCCGGTAATCTCGACGTCGCTGTACTTCGTCGTGTTCGGCTCGGCGATCGGCTCGCGCATCAGCGACGTGAACGGCATCGGCTACGGCTCGTTCATCGTGCCGGGCCTCGTGATGCTGTCGCTGCTGTCGCAGAGCATCTCGAACGCGTCGTTCGGCATCTACTTCCCGCGCTTCACGGGCACGATCTACGAGATCTTGTCCGCGCCCGTGTCGTACTGGGAAATCGTGATCGCGTACGTGGGCGCGGCGGCGTCGAAATCGTTGCTGCTTGGATTGATCATCCTCGCGACGGCCGGCCTGTTCGTGCCGCTGCACATCCTGCATCCGTTCTGGATGGTGCTGTTCCTGGTGCTGACGTCCATCACGTTCAGCCTGTTCGGCTTCGTGATCGGAATCTGGGCCGACAGCTTCGAGAAGCTGCAGCTCGTGCCGCTGCTGATCATCACGCCGCTCACGTTCCTCGGCGGCAGCTTCTATTCGGTCGACATGCTGCCGCCCGCATGGCGCATCGTCACGCTGTTCAACCCGATCGTCTACCTGATCAGCGGCTTCCGCTGGTCGTTCTACGGGCTCGCCGACGTGCACGTGTGGATCAGCCTCGCCGCGACCACGCTGTTCCTCGCGATCCTGCTCGCGATCGTCGCGTGGATGTTCCGCACCGGCTACAAGCTGAAGAACTGACGCGTCACGGCCGCCGCCGGCCGGTTCGCGGATCCGCAGCGACGCTGCTAGACTGGATCGGAAGATCGACTGCTGCCGCCTGCCGCACCGCAACCTGCGGCGCGCGGGCGGCGCCGCTCCCGCCCCATTCCCAGCGCGAGGATCACCCGATGAGCGCCTCCCGAATCGACGCCGTCCGCGACGGCCTGTTTCGCGCCACGTCCTACGTCGACACGCTGAACCTGTGCTTCAGCCAGTTCTTCGTACGATCGCCGCACGGCGACGTGCTGTGCGTCGAAACCGGCACCCGTGCCAATTTCACGCGGCTGAGCGCGGCGCTCGACACCGTCGGCATCGCGCCGTCGATGGTCAGCAGCGTGATCGTCCCGCACTTCGAGGCCGACGAAATGGGCGCGCTGCCCGATTTCCTCGCAGCCAATCCGGCGCTCGTCGCGTACGGACATCCGATGTGTACATGGGGGCTCGCCGACGTGTTCGGCGTGCGCGCGATTCCGCTGAAGGACGGCGAACGGATCACGCTGTCCGGCATCGACGTGGTGCCGGTCTTCACGAAGCACGTGCATCAGTGGGATGCGCTGGTCGTGTATCTGCCGGCGTACAAGGCACTGCTGTCGTCGGACATCCTGATGCGCTTCGGCCGCGAGGATGCCGAGGATCCGCTGCCCGAGATCCTCGACGCGATCACGCGCTCGGACTACCTGCCGTCGCTCGCGCATCTGGCGAGCGCGCTGCGCCGCATCCAGGCGCTCGAGGTCGACATCATCCTGCCGATGCACGGCCCGGCGATCACACGCGACATTCCGCGCGTGATCGCCGGTGTGATCGAGCACTGCGACGCAGCCGCGGCATAGCGCGCATGCGCTGCCGCGCGTGGCCGCCGGTGGCCGGTCAGGCGCCGGTCACGACGAATTCGGCGGCCGCCTTGCTCTGGATCGCGGCCATCACCGCGAGCTCTTGCTCGCTGCGCGGCTCGCCCGACACGACGCCCGTCGCATGCTTGGCCTTCGCGCCGAGCGGAAAGAACACGAACGACGCGCCGGCCGGCGCATCCGGCTCGGCACGCAGGCGTTTGTTCAGGATCTTCAGGTACTTTTTCTTCGACACTTCCTTCGTTGCCATGGCGCCCTCCGCATCAACGTGATGCCGGTCAGCATATCAGTTTTGACAGCGGCTCCGGCGCGCCGCCGTGCGATCGATCTGCACTAGAATGGATCGGCTCACGCGACTCCCGGCGCCCGGCCGCGGCTGCCATGTCCTTATCGGAGTGTTTCCATGCATGTCGAGTTGTTCGCGCAGCATCACGACTGTCCTGGCTGGAAAGGCGAAATGGCGCAGCGCGTCGCCGCGTTCGACTGGTCGGCGACCGGGCTCGGGCCGCTCGACAGCTGGTCGGCGAGCCTCGTCGCGGCCGTGCGCACCGTGCTCGCGTCGCCGCTGCCGCTGGTGATGCTGTGGGGCGAGTCCGGCTACATGATCTACAACGACGCGTATGCCGGATTCGCCGGCGGACGCCACCCCTATCTGCTCGGCCAGACGATCGAACTCGGCTGGCCGGAGGTCGCCGACTTCAACCGCAGCGTGATGACGACCTGCCTCGCGGGCGGCACGCTGTCGTATCGCAACAAGGAACTCGTGCTGCTGCGCAACGGCTGCCCCGAAGACGTGTGGATGGACCTGCACTACAGCCCGATCCCCGACGACGACGGCGCGCCGGGCGGCGTGCTCGCCGTCGTGATCGAGACGACCGAACGCGTGCTCGCGATGCGTCATCGCGAACAGGCGGAAGCGGCGCTGCAGGCGTCCAACGATGCGCTGCGCCGCCTGACCGAAACGCTCGAACAGCGCGTGGCCGACGCGGTCGCGGAGCGCGCGGCGATCGAGGAACAGTTGCGCCATGCGCAGAAGATGGAAGCGATCGGCAGCCTGACCGGCGGCATCGCGCACGACTTCAACAACGTGCTGCAGGTGATCAGCGGCAACCTGCAGATCCTCGCGGTCGAACTGGGCGAGCGCGCGAGCGCGCAGCCGCGGATCGAAAGCGCGAACAACGCGGTACGGCGCGGCGCGCAGCTCGCGTCGCACCTGCTGGCGTTCGCGCGGCGCCAGCCGCTGTCGCCGACGGTGCTCAATCCGCGCCAGCTGATCGACGGCATGAACGAGATGCTGCACCGTGCACTCGGCGAGACCGTGCGGATCGTCGCGGCGCTGGCGCCCGACGTCGGCAACGTGCTCGCCGACCGCCACCAGCTCGAGAACGCGCTGCTCAATCTTGCGATCAATGCGCGCGACGCGATGCGCGGCGACGGCACGCTGACGATCGCCGCGTACAACGACGCCGCCCCCGCGCCGGCGCCGGGCGAACGTCGCGCGCCGTTGCCGCCCGGCGAATACGTGACGTTCGAGATTGCCGATACCGGCGCGGGCATGACGGCCGACGTGCTCGAGCGCGTGTTCGAACCGTTCTTCACGACCAAGGCCGACGGCGAAGGCACGGGGCTCGGGCTCAGCATGGTGTTCGGCTTCGTCAAGCAAAGCGGCGGCCATACGTCGATCGACAGCACGCCGGGCCAGGGCACCACCGTGCGGCTCACGTTTCCGCGCTGTCACGATACGTACGCCGAGGCGCCGTCCCTTGCGACGCAGCCCGATCCCGTGCGCGGCCGCGAAACCATCCTCGTCGTCGAGGACGATGCCGACGTCCGGCTCACCGTGGTCGACATGCTCGCGCAGCTCGGCTACAAGGTCCTCACCGCGTCCGACGGCGAAGCCGCGCTGCGGATGCTCGACAGCGGCACGCCGATCGACCTGCTGTTCACCGACGTGATCATGCCGGGCCGGATCAAGGGCGGCGAGCTCGCGCGCCGCGCCGCGCTGCGCACGCCGCCGCTGCCCGTGCTGTTCACGTCCGGCTACACGCGCGACGAGATCTTTCACTCCGGGCGCCTCGACCCCGGCGTCATGCTGCTCGGCAAGCCGTACCGCCGCGACGAACTCGCGACCCGCGTGCGCAGCGTGCTGGACGCGCACGCGAAGGCGGCGTGAGCGGCTGGCGGGCCGCCGGGCGCGCGGGCCGCCCGTCTCTCCCGCCTCCGGTCCCGGGAATTTTTTCGCGCGATGTCGATTCGCGCGATCGTCGCGCGTCGTAGTGTCGTAACCGCTCGTTTTGCCGTCCGCACGGCCGGCCGACAACGGATTTCCCCTTTCTCGTTCAAGGAGTAGCGACAATGCGCGTCATGGTGATCGTCAAGGCAACGGCCTCGTCCGAATCGGGTGCGATGCCCGATACCGAACTGCTGGCGGCAATGGGCCGGTACAACGAGGAACTCGTGAAGGCCGGCGTGATGCTCGCCGGCGAAGGGCTGCACCCGAGCTCGCGCGGCAAGCGCGTGCACTTCTCGGGCAACGCGCGGACCGTCGTCGACGGCCCGTTCGCCGAGACCAAGGAGCTCATCGCCGGCTTCTGGCTGTGGCAGGTGAACTCGATGGAAGAAGCGGTCGAATGGGTCAAGCGTTGCCCGAACCCGATGCCCACCGATTCGGACATCGAGATCCGCCCGATCTTCTCGCCCGAGGACTTCGGCGACGCATTCACGCCGGAACTGCAGGAACAGGAAGCACGGCTGCGGGCGGAAATGGAGGGCAAGTCGGGAACGTAAGACGGTTCTGCCGGGTGTCGGTGCCGGGTGTCGGTGCCAGGTGCCGGTGCCGGGTGCCGCCCCGGCATCCGCATCGGCATTGGCCCGGCCCGACCCGCCCGACCGCGCCGATTCTTCCGAACAAACGGATTGACGGATGCTCGCCCTATAACGTATCGTTTTGATACGTTACTTACACCCGAGCCGCCATGCATTCCCGTTTCGACCGTTTCCGCGCGACGCCGCTCGGCGCGCAGCTCGAAGCGCTGATCGCGCAGCCGCACCGCTATGTCGAATTCGCGGCGCTGTCGCGTGTCGGCGTCGCCGCGATCGGCGCGATCCAGCACGAGATCGCGCACAAATTCCCCGAAATCGAAGCCGATACGACCGCCCGGCAGTTCTGCGGCGCGATGGTCGCCGACGTGATGCGCCGCCACGGACACGACGTCGTGCAGGCGCGCGGCCGGATCGGCGGCGCGCTGTTCAGCTACGGCGCGGTATTCAGCGCGTATCCGCACGTGCTGCCGTTCGCCGACGTCGTCGCCGCGCTTGGCGCAATGCCGGACCGGCTCGCCGCGTATGCCGAGCACGTTCCGGCCGTGCTGCGCACGCGCCGCCCGGCCGGCACCGGATTCTCGTTCGTCGAACATGCGTGCCACCTGCGCGACCTCGACACGGTGTTCGCCGAACGCATCGACAACGTGCGCACGCACGAACTGCCGGTGCTCGCGTCCGTCGACGGCACCGCGCTCGCCGCACAGCGCGACTACCTGGCCCAGCCGCTCGACGAGGCGCTCGCCGCGTTCCGCACCGGACGCGCCGCACTGTGCGCGACGGCCGCCGCACTGCAACCGCCGCAACTCGCGCGCTGCGGGCTGCGCGACGGCATCCGCCGGATGTCGCTCGACGAACTCGTGCGCGAACTGCTCGACCACGATCGCACGCACCTGCTCGAACTCGACGAACTGCTCGCCGAGCTCGAATTGCCTCCGCTGCCTTCGGCGTCCGCCGAATGAACCCGCTCCCTGCCGAGCGGCCGGCCGCGTTGCGCGAGACGCTCGCGCGCTGTGTCGGCTGAACGCGGCGCCGGCACGGCTGCGCGCCGCCGCCTGACAACTCGTAGGATTCGTCGAAATTTGGTTGAAAGGCGCCGTTGCTAGAGTCGCCCTGCAGGGTTTTCCCGATGCCCGACTGCCGAACGAACACGACACATGCGAGGCTCCATGAACCTGGTACGCACGCTCTGGCTGTTGCTGCTGCTCGCCGCCGCGGGTCCCGCTGCCGCGTTCCAGGCGCGGGTCGTCGCGATCCCGAGCGCGGCGATGCATCAGACGCTGCAGGCGACCGTCGTGCTGCCGGACGCGTATGCGCGCCTGCATCACGGGCCCGAGCGCAGCGTCGAACGCTTTCCGGTCGTCTACCTGCTGCACGGCTCCGGCGGCGACCACACCGACTGGATCGCGAACACGCGGATCGCCGCGCTGGCCGACCGCTATCGCGTGATTCTGGTGATGCCCGACGGCGGACACGAAAGCTGGTACATCGACAGTCCGTTCGACTCCGGCAGCCGCTACGAAACCTTCGTCGGCGACGAAGTCGTGTCGTACATGGACATGCACTTCCGGACGATCGCGACCAAGGGCGCACGCGCGATCACCGGGCTCAGCATGGGCGGCTTCGGCGCGCTGCGCATCGCGCTCGACCGGTCCGACACGTTCGGCGCGGTCGGCAGCATCAGCGGCGCGGTCGATCCGCGCTGCTGCGAGGACGAGCCCGGCATCGACCACGTGTTCGGCGATCCCGGCCGCCATCCGTCGTTCTGGAACCGCAACGCGATCGTCGAAAACGCCCGCGCGTTCGTCCGCGCGCATCTGGACCTGACGATCGACTGCGGCCGCGACGACTCGTTCGTCGGCTCGAACCGCATGCTGCACGAACGGCTCGTCGCGCTCGGCGTGCCGCACGACTATGCGGAACGTCCGGGCGGCCACACGTGGGACTACTGGGCGCATGCGATCCGCTATCAGATGCGGTTCTTCGCGACGTCGTTCCAGCATGGCGGCTACGCGTAAGATCCGGTCCTGCTGACGCGATCCGCGCCGACGCGTGCGCCGCGTGCGCCGTGCTGGCGCAGCGTCGCGGCACCGCATCGCGCGCGGGGCCGATGGTAGGATGCGCTGGCATCGACCATCCGACTTCCCCCCATGCCGCGCGACAACTTTGCCGACCTGCTCGCCTTCATCGCCGTCGCGCGCGAGCGTAGCTTCACGCGCGCCGCCGCCCGGCTCGGCGTGTCGCAATCCGCACTCAGCCACACGATCCGCTCGCTCGAGACACGTCTCGGCGTGCGGCTGCTCACGCGCACGACGCGCAGCGTCGCACCGACCGAGGCCGGCGAGCGCCTGCTGCAGAATCTCGCGCCGCGCTTCGACGAAATCGAGGCCGAGCTGTCCGCGCTCGCCGAGCTGCGCGACAAGCCGGCCGGCACCGTGCGCATCAACGCGACCGACTACGTGATCCGCACGCTGCTGTGGCCGAAACTGTCGCCGGTCCTGCGCGACTATCGCGACCTGAAGGTCGAGTTCGTCACCGACTACGGGCTGTCCGACATCGTCGCGCAACGCTTCGACATCGGCGTGCGGCTCGGCGACCAGGTCGCGAAGGACATGATCGCGGTGCGCATCTCGCCCGACCTGAAGATGGCGATCGTCGGCGCGCCCGCGTATTTCGCCGACCGCGAGCGGCCCTCGACGCCGCAGGATCTCGTCGCGCACGATTGCATCAACCTGCGCCTGCCGACGCACGGCGCGCTGTACGCGTGGGAGCTCGCACGCGGCGGCGACGCACTGCAGGTGCGCGTCGACGGCCAGGTCACGTTCAACGGTACCTACGAAATGCTCGATGCGGCGCTCGCCGGCTACGGACTCGCGTACGTGCCGGCCGAGCTCGCCGCGCCGCACGTCGCGGCCGGCCGCCTCGTCAGCGTGCTCGACGACTGGTGCCCGACCTTTCCGGGCCATCACCTGTACTACGCGAGCCGCCGGCAGTCGTCGCGCGCATTCGCGGTGATCGTCGACGCGCTGCGCGAGCGCGGCCATTCATGAACCGGCGCAATAAGTTCATGCGCATTCCTGGGGATTATCGATAAGCGCGGCGGTGACTACCATCGACGATGTCTTCAACGTCACCCGGAGCCATCGATGTCCGAACCGACTTCCGCCGCGCGCCAGGCCTTCGGCGCAATCGCGCCCGCGCTCGCCGACTACACCGACAACGTGCTGTTCGGCGACGTGTGGCAGCGCCCCGGCCTGTCGCCGCGCGACCGCAGCCTGATCACCGTCGCGAGCCTCGTCGCGCTGTATCGCGCAAACGAACTGCCGTTTCATCTGAAGAAGGCGCTCGACAACGGCATCACGCGCGACGAGCTGATCGAGGCGATCACCCACCTCGCGTTCTACTCGGGCTGGCCGACGGCAAGCTCGGCGCTGCCGATCGTGAAACGCGTGTTCGACGAAGCGGGCGTGTGAGCGCCGCGCGCGGCACGTTCTGCCTCTTCATCCAACGACCTCAAACGACGCGGGCGCTCGTCCGCCTGGAGCCAATCCATGGATTACCGCTATCTCGGCCGCAGCGCGCTGAAAGTGTCGCCGCTGTGTCTCGGCGCGATGATGTTCGGCGGCGAAACCGACGAAGCGACGTCGGCACGCATCATCGACAAGGCGTTCGACCAGGGCATCAACTTCATCGATACGGCGGACGTCTATCACGCCGGACGCTCGGAAGAAATCGTCGGCCGTGCGATCGCGCGGCACCGCGACAGCTGGGTCGTCGCGACGAAGTTCGGCTATCCGGCCGGACCGGACGCGGGGCCGAACCGTCAGGGCCAGTCGCGCAAATGGATTCATGAATCGGTCGACGCGAGCCTGAAGCGGCTCGGCACCGATTACATCGACATCCTGTATTTCCATCGCGCGTTGACCGACGCGCCGCTCGACGAAGGGATGCGCGCGGTAGCCGACCTGATCCGGCAAGGCAAGGTGCGCTACGTCGGCTTGTCGAACTTCAAGGGCTGGCGCATCGCCGAGATCGTGCGTATCGCGGATCAGCTCGGCATCGATCGTCCGGTCGCCAGCGAACCGCTGTACAACCTCGTCGATCGCACGGCGGAAGTCGAACAGTTGCCGGCGGCCGCGCATTACGGCATCGGCGTCGTGCCGTACAGCCCGCTCGCGCGCGGTGTGCTGACCGGCAAATACGCGCCGGACGCGCAGCCGCCCGCGGATTCGCGCGCCGGCCGCGGCGACCGGCGCATCCAGCAGACCGAATGGCGGCCCGAGTCGCTGCATATCGCGCAGCAGGTGGCCGCGCATGCGGCCGCGCGCGGCACGACATCGGTCGCGTTCGCGCTTGCGTGGGTGATGAAGAACCGGATCGTCAGCTCGACGATCGCCGGGCCGCGTACCGAAGCGCACTGGGACAGCTACATCGATGCGCTGACGCTCGAGCTCGGCCCCGACGACGAACGCTTCGTCGATTCGCTCGTGCCGCCGGGGCATGCGTCGACGCATGGATATACGGATCCCGGTTATCCGGTCGAAGGACGGAAGGTGTGACGTTCGTCGGATGAAACCGGATGTGCGATGCGCGTCGGCATGACCCGATGCGCGCGATCGCTCGTCGGCGGACGATGCATGAACGACGTGCCCGACACTATTCTCCGTGCGTCGAACGTCGCGCGATGCGGCGTAAAAACGATACGAAAAAAAGACAACGGCGGCCGCGCAAGCAAACGCAGCAACCGCGACGTCAGTTCAGTTGCCGCGCGCCGCGTCGGCGCTCACCACGCGATCGAAGAATTCCTGCGCACGCGCCAGTTCGTCGAGCGCGTGATCCAGACGCGACATCGCGCGTGCATATTCGGCCGACGAGATGTCGTCATCGCCCTCGCCGCGAACGGCGCGAAACGCCTGATCGACGTTGCGCGTCGCTTCGACGAAGCGTTGTGCGGCCCGGGCTTCCCGCGAACAGATGTGGGTCGACATCGACACTTCTCCCTCAGGGTTGCTGTGTGAAGCAAGCCGACGCTCAGTGTGCGTGGTGCGCATGTCGGCGGCGTGAACGACGACAGGCAGCCTGCCGACGCACGATCGCCGTGCAGCGCGCTTCGTCGCGATTGTCGCTCCACACCCGCCGATCCGCTACGGCGAGATTGCAACAAATTCTTGCGCGCCGCTGCATGCGCGTTCGGCTGCGCGGCTTCACATCACGCGCCGCACGTCGGCGGCGCGAACGTCATGCGCGGCCGACGCGCGGATGCGCGAGACCGCCGAACGCGGCCGCTTCGCCGGGCGACAGATCGAACAGATCGCCGGTAAGTTCGGCCGGATGCTCTGCGGCGGGACGGCTGCGCAGCCGCGCGACATGCGCGGGCGCGACATAGGCGGCCGCCGTTTCGATCGGCGGCACGTCGAACAGATCGCGCGTGACACCGCGCACCGCATCCGTCGGCGACTGGCCGCGCAAGCGCGCGACCAGTTCGACGAAGCGATCGAAATCGCCGGCGCGCGTCGCCTTGTTCACGTCGGCGAGATCGCGCGCCTTCAGCACGCACGGCTGCGCGAGCCGCACGAAATACGGCGCTTCGAGCTCGACCGACAGCGCGAGCGGATAGCTCCTGCCCGTTTGTTCCTTCGCACGCCCGATGCAGTCGACCACGGCCGCGCCCTGCGCAACGCCGAGCGGCCTGCCGGTGCTCACACTGCGCAGGTGATCGGGGAACACGCGCAGTTGGGTGCCGACCGTCAGCGCGGTGGACGAAGCGCAAACCAGCGCGTAGTGCTGCTCGCGGCGCCGGCCCGACGGCAGCGTCGCGCGGCTCGCGATGAACGTGTGCGGCGGCAGCGGCCGCACCTGGCCGCTCGCGTCCACCCATGCGTTCCACAGCAGCGCGTCCTCGCGCTTGCGCTCGCCGGGCCGCGTGCGCGACGCAACCGGCGAGAACAGCGCGAGCAGCGAGCCCGTGCGATGCGCGGCGACTTGCGCGCTGCTGCCGAGCGGCTGGCTGATGCCCCACAGAAAACGCCCGCCCCCGAGCCGGCGCTCCCATTCCTTGCGGAGCACGACGGTCGGCAGTTCCTCGCCGGACTCGGTACCGATCTTCGTCCAGCAGAACGTGGGAGGGAGGTGTTTCAGTGTCATCAACTTTCTCGGAATACAGCCTCGCTGCTGACAGCAAGCCCATTCAACAACCGTAACTGTATAGGTATAATGCATCGCATGGAAGCCCCGGACCACGATTTTCCTGTACAAGACCTGTTACGCCGTCTGCTGGCGGACACGCGCTCGTCCAGCGAAATCGCGCGCCTTTCCGGCGTCAGCCAGCCGACGGTGTCGCGCCTGCGACTGTCGAACGGGCGCCGCCTGCGGCGCAGCGCACCATTCAACAAGCTATGCAGTTTCTATGGCGTCGATACCGGCCCGGCACGCCGCCGCTACAACGACCTGCTGCGCGATGCGATCGTCGACGCGTGGGACGGCTCGGACGAGCACGGGCGCGCGCTGCTGGTCGTGATCCAGGGGCTGAAGGATCTGCAGGCAAAGGCGGATGACGGGTGATGGCAAGCAGCGTCGACGAATCGAACGAAGCTGAAGGCATCGGACAAGCGGGCGGTGGCGAATACGATTCGCGATCGCCCGTTTTGCATTGGCGGCCGACGATCGGTCACAAAACGGCGGCGAGCGCGCCGCCGAACAGGCACGGCACGAACCTGCCGCGTGGCCTGCGTCGCCCACGCGTCGAAACTTGTTTGCTGTCAGTTAAAAAAGTTTGACACGCCGTTTTCCCTGAGATAACTTTTGCGCAAGCTTCCGGAAAGCAAACGCCGACCGGCAAGCCATCACGATGCGCGGCGCGGCCGAAACCGCCGATCCGTTTCATTCCGTCGCCGCACGCGCGTCGCGTCGTGTGTTTCCGCAGCGCAGCACAGCAGCTCGCAACATCCCCGCCTCATCGAACGATGTCGTTCCGTTTCATCTGGAAGGATGTGCGGCATGCACCCATTTGATTCGCAGTCCTGCATGAACTGCGATGCCGCGCTGCCGCTTTGGCCGGGCATGTCGCCCGGCGTTGTTCCGATGGTGCAGTTTGGTCTTCGTCGCATGCAGCAATCGGCCCGGCCCGCAGGGGGCGTATCGCGGAACGGTCGCATTCACACAATCAAAAGAACGAGGTCGGCAATGCAAATTCATGTCAGAGGATCGCGTCGCGCATGGCTACCCGCGCTCGTCGCAGCCGCGACGCTCGCCGCGTGCGGCGGCGATGACGGCGGCAGCGTGGCCGGTGTGTCAGCGCTCGCGCAAGCTCAAGGCGAAGCTCAGGATCAACAGGCCGATAGCGCCGCGCAACGACGCGTGTCGCCGTCCGGCGTCCCGTACGCGAACCCCGCCAGCGGCGGCCGCTACAAGCCGGTGATCAGCAACGGCCAGGTGCAGCCCTCGCTGTCGGGCGGCACGATCGAGGAAAACGCGTGGGTCGACACGCCGGTCGATTCCGACGGCGACGGCACGAAAGACCGGATTCACGTGCGCATCGTGCGCCCGTCCGAAACCGCCAGCGGCGCACGTACGCCGGTCATCGTGCTCGCGAGCCCGTACTACGCGGGGCTCGCCGACAGCCCGAACCACGACGTCGACGTCGAACTCGACGGCACGCCGCATCCCGTCGCAACCGCAGCCGCCGCCGGCGGCGCATCCGCGCGCGCGATGGCCGCCGCGCCGCAAGTCCGGATGCTGCAGCAGCTCGAAGCCGCGGCGGCCGGCCGCTCATGGATCGAAAGCTATTTCATCCCGCGCGGCTTCACGATCGTCTACGCGGATTCGCTCGGCACCGCCGGCTCCGACGGTTGCCCGACGATCCTCACGCGCGACGAATCCGTCGCGATGGCGTCGGTGATTCGCTGGCTCGGCCGCGACGCGACCGCGAAGGATGCGAGCGGCAAGGCGGTCGTCGCGAGCTGGTCGACGGGCCACGTCGGCATGTACGGCGTGTCGTACGACGGCACGCTGCCGAAGATGGTCGCGAGCCTGCGCACGCGCGGGCTCGATGCGATCGTGCCGGTCGCCGGGCTGTCGAACATGTATGGCTACTACCGCTCGGGCGGCCTCGTGCGTGCGCCGGAGGGCTATCAGGGCGAGGACGTCGACGTCTATATCAAGGCGCTGCTGACGAATGCGCATCCGGAGCGCTGCACGCACCTGGTCGACGAAGCGCTGCAGCAGGAAGACCGCAAGACGGGCGACTATTCGCCGTTCTGGGCCGCGCGCGACATTCCGACCGCCCGTGCGGTCGCGCCGGCGCTCGTCGCGCAGGGGCTGACCGACGACAACGTGCGCGTCGACCAGTCGACGTCGTGGTATCTCGCGATGCGGCGCCAGCGCGTGCCGACGCAGCTGTGGCTGCATCGGCTGAAGCACACCGACCCGACCCGCGTGCCCGCGATGGCCGATGCGTGGACCGCCGAGGTGAACCGCTGGTTCACGCGCTACCTGATCGGCATCGACAATGGCGTCGAAAGCGATCCGCGCGCGGTGGTCGAGCAGGCGGACGGCACGCTGCTGAAGGAAACGGACTGGGCCGCGCGGCGCGCGACGCCGGTCGCGTATTTCGCCGGCGGCGACGGCGCCAGCACGGGCACGCTGTTGCGGACGCCGAGCGGCGGCCCGCTTGCGCGCTTCACCGACGATGCGACGATTCCGGCGCTCACGCTGGCGAACGCGACGACCGGCGAGCATCGCAGCCGCTTCGAGACTGCGCCGTTCGCGACCGCGACGCGTCTGTCCGGCACCGCGACCGCACGCGTGCGGCTGACGTTCACCGGCGTCGCGAACGTGACGGCGCTGCTGGTCGACCGCGCACCGGACGGCACCGCGACGATCGTCACGCGCGCATGGACCGATCCGCGCAATCGCGTGTCGGACTGGTTCTCGGAATCCGTGCTGCCGGGGATGCCGTATGACCTGAAGCTGACCTTCATGCCGCGCGACTACAAGCTCGAAGCGGGCCACAAGCTCGGTCTCGTCGTGCTGTCGAGCGACAACGAGGCGACACTGCGGCCGACGCCGGGCACGGGGCTCGCGCTCGATCCGGCAGGAACGTCGGTGACGGTGCCGCTCGTTTCGTCCTGAGCGCGCTCGGCGCGATGCGCGTGCGATCGCGAACGATCGCACGCGTCCGGTGCCGCGCGGTACGAGCGGCAGGCGCCGCGCGACGCTGCTTCGCCGTCGCGTGGCGCCGTGCTTCTTGGACAACACGATTACGTGACCCGGCAACCGATCGTCTCCACGAACGGCACGGGCGCGGCAACGGCCGGAGCGCATGGAGTGAAAGGTTATTTCAGCCCGACCGAAATTTCAGCTCTGAATGGCGGGCGCGACGCAATTTTTTCTCGCTTTCGCCCGGCGACCGCGAATAAAGCCGGTTCGCCTTTCGTTTACAGCGGCGTCAGCACCGGCTCCCCCGCGAAATGCCGCGCGGCATTGTCGAGAAACTGCTGTACCGAACGATCGAGCGCCTCCGGCGACCAGCCGCCCATGTGCGGCGTCAGCACGACATTGTCGAGGTCCGTCAGCGTGCGCGGCGGTTCGGGCTCGCCTTCGTACACGTCGAGCGCCGCACCCGCGATGCGGCGCTCACGCAGCGCATCCGCCAGAGCAGCGGTATCGACAACGCTGCCGCGCGACACGTTCACGAGAAAACCGCCGGGGCCCAGCGCATCGAGCACCGCGCGGTCGATCAGATGGCGCGTGCCCGCGCCGCCCGGCGTCGCGACGAGCAGGAAATCGGCCCATTGCGCGAGCGCGTCGACGCGTTCGAAATAGCGATACGGCACGGGTTTCGCCGCGCGATTGTGATACCCGATTTCGATATCGAAGCCGGCCGCGCGACGCGCGCATTTCTCGCCGATCTTGCCGAGCCCGACGATGCCGAGCTTCTTGCCCGACACGTTCGGCGGCATCGGCAGTCCTTCGCGCCATACGCCCGCACGGGTCTTTGCATCGAGCTGCACGACGTTGCGCACCGCGGCGAGCAGCAGCGCAAACGCGTGATCGGCGACGCAATCGTCGTTGGTGCCCGCGCCCGTGACCACGGTGATGCCGCGCGCCTTCGCATGCGCGACATCGATGTGCTCGTAGCCGGCGCCGAGCGCGCTGACAAATGTCAGCTGCGGCAGACGATCGATATCGGCGGCGGTCAACCCCGTGCTGCCGTTGGTGAGCACCGCGCGAATCGTTCGGCCGTGCGCGGCGATCGCGTGCTCGCGTTCGTCGGCGGTGGGCGCATGGTGCACGTCGTACGACGCGGCAATCTGGCGGTGCGCGTCGCCGCGCAGCGCGATCAGGAGCAGCAGTTCGGGCTTCATGTCAGCAAGCGTCCGCAGGCGGGAATGCGTTCCAGTGTAACAACGGCGTGTGACGCGCGCAGGTTATCCTCACGCGCGCTGTGGACGGGCCGCCGCACGCGGTTTGCCAAAGCCGGTTCACTCAAGTAACTTTCGCCGTACGTCCCCGTTCTGGAGATTGGCCCAGATGAAGCTCGCCCTGCCCGCCCGAATCCTGGGCTTCGCGTTCGCCGCCGCCGTCGTCGCCTCCGGCGCGCACGCCGATACCCCCGTCGTCGTGTCGTCGAAGATCGACACCGAAGGCAACCTGCTCGGCAACGTCATCGCGCAGGTGCTGAAGGCCCACGGCATCCCCGTCACCGAAAAGATCGCGCTCGGCGCGACGCCGATCGTGCGCAAGGCGCTGACGAGCGGCGAGATCGACATCTACCCCGAATACACGGGCAACGCCGCATTCTTCTTCAACAAGGCCGACGATCCCGTGTGGAAGAACGCGAGCGAGGGCTACGAGACCGCGAAGAAGCTCGACTACGCGGCCAACCATCTGGTATGGCTTGCGCCGGCGCCCGCGAACAATACGTGGGGCGTCGCCGTGCTCGCCCAGGTCGCGCAATCCCAGCATCTGAAGACCTTCTCCGATTTCGGCAAGTGGGTCGCAGGCGGCGGCAAGCTGAAGCTCGCCGCATCGGCCGAATTCGTGAACAGCGCATCGGCGCTGCCGTCGTTCGAGAAGGCATACGGCTTCAAGCTGAAACCCGACCAGCTTGTCGTGCTGTCGGGCGGCGACACGGCCGCGACGATCAAGGCTGCCGCGAACCAGACCGACGGCGTGAACGCGGCGATGGTGTACGGCACCGACGGCGGGATTTCCTCGAGCGGCCTCGTCGTGCTCGACGACGACAAGCACGTGCAACCCGTCTATGCGCCGACGCCGGTGATTCGCGAAACCGTGCTGAAAGCGCATCCGCAAATCGCCGACTACCTGAAGCCCGTGTTCGCGAGCCTCGACCTGAAGACGCTGCAGATGCTGAACGCGCGCATCCAGATCAACGGCGAGCCGGCGGCCGGCGTCGCGAAGAGCTACCTGAAGTCGAAGGGTTTCGTGAAGTGACGAGTCGCGCGGTGGCGTCCGCGCGGCGCATCACGCTCGACAAGGTCGGCATCCTGATCGGTGTGCTGACGATCGCTGCGGTGTTCGCGATGCCGTTCATGGTGCTGCGCCCGAACCGGATCGCGGCCGGCACCGGGCTGTCGATGTTCGCGGCGCTACCGGCGATGCAGGGTGCGCCGCTCGCCGCGCTGTGGATCGCCGGCGCGCTGTGGGCGATGACGGCGAGCCGCCCCGGCTGGCGGCTCGCGGCCGGCTGCACGTGGCTCGCGACGCTTGCGTATGCGGTCGGCGCGGCAGCGGCGCACGTCGTGGCACCCGACGACATGCTCGCGCGCGTGTCGCCCGCGGCCGGCGTGTGGCTGCTGCTGTTCGCCTGGGCGGTGCTCGTCGCGGACGCGCTCGCGCGGCTCGCATTCGGCCCATGGCGACGCCTCGTCGCGCTCGTCGTCGCGATGGCGGCGATTTCGCTGCCGCTCGCGAGCGGCTGGTGGGACGGGCTGTCCGTGATGCGCGAATACGCGGTGCGCAGCGACGACTTCTGGCGCGAGGCAATCCGGCACGTGTCGCTCGCGGGCGGCTCGGTCGCGGCCGCGCTGGTCGCCGGCCTGCCGCTCGGCATCGCATGCGCACGGATCGCTCCGTTGCGCACCGTCGTGATGCCGGTGCTCAATATCGTGCAGACGATCCCGAGCATCGCGATGTACGGGCTGATGATGGCGCCGCTCGGCCTGCTTGCCGCACACGTGCCGCTCGCGGCCGCGCTCGGCATTCGCGGGATCGGCGTCGCACCCGCGGTGCTCGCGCTGTTTCTCTACTCGCTGCTGCCGATCGCGTCGAGCGTCGTGGTCGGGCTCGAGCAGGTGCCGTCGCACGTGACCGAAGCAGCACGCGCGATGGGGATGACGCGCGTGCAACGGCTGCTGTGCGTCGACCTCGTGCTCGCGCTGCCGGTGATCCTGAGCGGCGTGCGCATCGTGCTCGTGCAGAACATCGGCCTGACCGCGGTCGCCGCACTGATCGGCGGCGGCGGCTTCGGCACCTTCATCTTCCAGGGGATCGGGCAATCGGCCGCCGATCTCGTGCTGCTCGGCGCGATTCCCACCATCGCGCTGGCGCTGGCGGCCGCCGTCGTGTTCGAAGCCGCGACCACGCTCGCGAAAGGACGCACCGCATGATCGAGATCGAACGCATCGGCAAACGCTTCGGCGATATCGTCGCGGTCGACGACGTGTCGATGACGATGAAGCAAGGCACGATCACCGCGCTCGTCGGCGCGTCGGGCAGCGGCAAGTCGACGCTGCTGCGGATGATCAACCGGCTGATCGCACCGACCGGCGGCACGATCCGCATCGACGGCGTCGATACCGCGAGCGTGCCGCCGGAGCAACTGCGGCGGCGCATCGGCTACGTGATCCAGGGGCACGGCCTGTTTCCGCACTGGAGCGTCGCACGCAATATCGCGACCGTGCCGCGCCTGCTCGGCTGGCCGGCGCAGCGCATCGACGCACGCGTGCGCGAACTGCTCGACCTGTTTCACCTCAGTCCCGCCGAATTCGCGGACAAGCTGCCGCACGAACTGTCCGGCGGACAGCAGCAGCGCGTCGGCGTCGCGCGCGCGCTCGCGGCCGAGCCCGCGATGCTGCTGATGGACGAGCCGTTCGGTGCGCTCGATCCGATCATCCGCAACAAGGCGCAGGACGATCTGTACGCGTTGCAGCGCCGCCTCGGCATCACGGTCGTGATCGTCACGCACGACATCGAGGAAGCGCTGAAGCTCGGCGACACGATCGCGGTGATGGACGGCGGCCGCCTGCTGCAGGTCGCGTCGCCGGCCGAGATTCTCGGCAAGCCGGCGCCCGGCGTCGTCGAACAACTCGTCGCCGGCGTCGACCGGCCGCTGCGCCTGCTCGCGCTGACGCCGATCGACACGGTGGCCGAACCCGGTCGCGCCGATGGCGAGCCGATCGCCGCGACGCGCACGCTGCGCGACGCGGTGTCCGAGCTGCTGTGGCGCGGGGTCGACGCATTGCCGGTCGCCGACGGCAACGGACACGCTGCACGCCGCATCACGCTCGATGCGATCCGCGCGCACGCGAGGCAGCCCGCATGACGGCGCGGCCCGCGCGTTCGACGCTGCCGCAGCGGCTGCCGGCGTATGTCGCGCGCGCCGCCGCGCTCGCGCTGCTGCTCGTGCTGCTGTTGCGCCCCGCGTGGCTGCAGGGGCTGTTCGCGCCGTTCGCGGACAACGGCGCGCCCGTCATCTACGATCGCACGAGCCTGCTCGATCTCACGCTCGCGCATCTCGGCACCGTCGCGCTGTCGAGCCTGATCGGCACGCTGGTCGCGGTCGCCGCCGGCATCGCGGTCACGCGGCCGGCCGGCGCGGATTTCCTGCCGGTCGCGCGCAGCGTCGTCGATATCGGTCAGACCTTTCCGCCGGTCGCGGTGCTCGCGCTCGCGGTGTCGGCCGTCGGCTTCGGGTTGAAGCCCGTGCTGATCGCGCTCGTCCTGTATGGACTCCTGCCGATCTTCGAAAGCACGATCGCGGGGCTCGAAGACGTGCCGCGCGACGTCGTCGAAGCCGCGCGCGGGATGGGGATGAGCGGCTGGCAGCAACTGCTGTCGGTCGAGCTGCCGCTCGCGCTGCCGGTGATCGTGAACGGGATCCGGCTCGCGGTCGTGATCAATCTCGGCACCGCGACGATCGGCTCGACCGTCGCCGCACGCGGGCTCGGCGACGTGATCATCGCGGGGCTGCAGACGTCGAACACCGCGTTCGTGCTGCAAGGCGGCGTGATCGTCGGGCTGCTCGCGGTGCTGGTCAGCGATACGATCGGCGCGCTCGGGCGGGCAGTGAGCGCACGGCGCGCTTAGAAGCCGCCGCGGAATCTGGCGAAGGAGCGACCATGGCTGTTCTGGACACCGGCCCGTTTTTTCATGGCACGAAAGCGGATTTGCGGATCGGCGACTTGCTGACCGCCGGCTTCCGGTCGAATTATCGGGACGACGTCGTGATGAATCATGTGTATTTCACCGCGCTGCCCAAAGGCGCGGGCCTTGCCGCGGAAATGGCGAAAGGCGACGGCAAGCCACGCGTGTACATCGTCGAGCCGACCGGGGAGTTCGAACACGACCCGAACGTGACGGACAAGAAATTCCCGGGCAATCCCACGCGATCGTATCGAAGCACCCTGCCCTTGAAGATCGTCGGCGAACTCGATAGCTGGGAACCCTACGACCCGGAGTTCATCGCGCAGCTCAGAATCCGCGTCGAAACCGGCATGGGCGAAATCATCAACTAGCATTGCGTCCGCCGATTCTCGAACGGAGCCTGACCCGCATGAGAAGTGGAGCAGGCAGCCCGACGCCATTCCAGCGATACGGCCGAAGCCTCGCAGAAAGTGACGAAAACGCCATTTTTGTCCGGACTGCGATGCGTGTGCGTGCAACGATCGGCTCGCGCACCATTGCGAACGCAACAAGCCTACACGCGGCTTTCATTCGAGCCGGCGCTCGACCGCCAGCGCCGATTGGCCGATATACTATGCGCCTTCCATTTCCCCGCACTCGACCATGCGACGACGGTTTTTCTGGCTGATCGTGCTTTCGCTCGGCATTGCGCAACAGGCCTCGGCGCAGCAGGCGCCCGCACTGCCTGCGTCCGCGCCCGAAGCGGCCGCCTCCGCGCCGGCCGCGGCCTCCGCGCCGCTCGCGAACGATCAGCCCAACGAAGAAAACCGCCGCATCACGTCCTACCTGACGAAAAAATTCGGTGTCGCGAAGGAAAAGGCCGCAAAGCTCGCCGATATCGTGAACGTTACTGCGACGAAATATTCGCTGCCTCCGGCACTCGTTTACGCGATTATCTCGATCGAATCGCGCTTCCAGGAAAAGGCGCGCGGCCAGCATGGCGCGACCGGGCTGATGCAGGTCGTGCCGTCCGCGCACCGCGGCATGCTGCGCAACGTGAAGGACCTGACCGAACCGAATGCGAACGTCGAAGCCGGCTCGAAGATCCTGTCGGGCTACGTGAAGGCGGCCGGCGGCAACGTGCAGGCGGGGCTGAAGAGCTACGGCGGGTCGAACGCGTATGCGGCGAAGGTGATGCAGCGGGTCGACGCGTTCCGGTTCGTGCTCGAACCGGAAGACGGCGCGAACACCACGAATGATGCAAAGGCGCGCATGGTGCCCGTCAGCGATCCGTCGGCCGCGGCGCCCGCCGCGAACCGAAACGTTAAGTAAGCACACGACGCGGCGGGCGATCAACGGCAGGCGCCGGCGGCATCGATCGACAGACTGCACGCGTCATCGTTCCGATGCTCCGGCAATCGAAAGCAAAACGGCGACGCTTGCGCGCCGCCGTCCGGTCTTCCCTCGGATCACCCGACCGGGCTCCACCGAATCACAACTGCCCCGCCGCCCCCGTCCACCGCAGGTAATCCCCGCGCGTCCAGTCGAGCGACACGCCGACGCGCTTCGTCCCCGGCCGGATCTTCGGCTTGTACATCGACAGCGTCAGCGACTCCAGCGCCGGCCATTCGCGGAACGACATCACCGCGAGATCGGCGACGAGCGTTTCGAGCAGCCGCGTATGCGGCTTGTGCGACAGGAATGACGCGACGCGCGCGCAGTACCCGTCGTAATCGATCCACTCGCCCTGCTCGCTCGGCTCGCACCGATAGCCGAGCCGCGCATCGATCACGATCGGCTGCGGCGCCTCGTGCTCGTGCGCGTGGATGCCGATCCGCGCGGGCACCTTCAGTTCGTCGACGAACACGCTCCAGCCACGCCCGCGCAGGCGCGGCGCGTCGATCGCCACGAACGGTTCGTCGAACGGCTTCATGATGCGAGCGGTGCCGCGGCGTCGAGCATGATGCGCACGAAATAGTCGGCGAAGCTGCGGCGCAGGACGATCTCGAACGAATCGTCGCCGGTCGGGATCAGCGTGATCGGCGACTTGAAGTAGTGCGACTGCGCGCACTGGCCCGGCTTGAACACGCGCGGATGCAGATCGAGCGGACAGCCGCGCGCGATCACGTCGCGCACGCGTTCGCCGCTGACCTCGACCACCGTGTAGCCGCTGCCGACGTCGACTGCCGCCGCATACGAACCCTGCACGGCCGCGGCAAGCTGCTCCTCCAGCACGCCCGCCTGCACGGGGCCGTTCGAGCGCACGAGCCACTCGTCGGGACCGAGCCACAGCACGTCGTACTCGGCGCCGCGCGCAACCGTGTTCGGCACCGCCGGCGGCCGGCAGCCGACCACGCGCTCGAACGCGCTGACGAATGCCGGGTCGCTCAGCTCGCCGCGCACGTTCACGAGATCGAGGAACGGCCGCTCGCGCAGCATGAACTTCTTCGAGGCGCGCGCCTGGTGCTGCTTCAGCACATCGGCCGCGCCGACGAACGGCGATTCAAGCGTCACGCCTGCGCCCGCCACCGGCGTCTGGTTTCTCGTTTCATTCCACATGCTGGCGCACCCCTTCGGTATCGTAGAAAACCGGGCTCGAGATCTTCGCGGTGATGCGCTTGCCGTTGGCCAGCGGAATCACGACGCTCTCGCCCATCTTGTTCAGGCCGCCCTTGACCACCGCGAGCGCGATCGAGCGCTTCAGGATCGGGCTGTAATAACTCGACGTCACGTGGCCGAGCATCGGCGTCGGATCGACCGTCGACACCTGCGTGTCCTTCGCGATGATCTGCGCGCCTTCCGGCAGCACGAACTGTTCGTCTTCGGTCAGCAGGCCGACGAACTGCTTGCGGCCCTCCTTCGCGGTATCCGAACGCGACAGCGACCGCTTGCCGAGGAAGTCCTTCGACTTTGCGACGAGCCCGCCCATCCCGAGGTCGTACGGCGTGATCGAGCCGTCCGTATCCTGGCCGACGATGATGTAGCCCTTCTCCGCACGCAGCACGTGCATCGTTTCCGTGCCGTACGGCGTGATGTCGAACTCGGCACCGGCCGCCATCAGCGCTTCCCACACCGCGCGCCCCGCGTTCGCCGGCACGTTCACTTCATATGCGAGCTCGCCCGAGAAGCTGATCCGCATCACGCGCGCCTTCACGCCCGCGACGGTGCCGTTCCGGTAGCTCATGAACGGGAACGCGTCGTTGCCGAAGTCGATGTCCTGGCACACCTTCTGCACGACCTTGCGGCTCTTCGGGCCGACCACCGCGAACGTCGCCCAGTGATCGGTGACGGACGCGAGCCGCACCTTCATGTCCGGCCACTCGGTCTGCAGCCAGCGCTCGAGCCACGTGAGCACGCGCGCCGCGCCGCCGGTCGTCGTCGTCATCATGAAATGCTGGTCGGCAAGGCGCACCGTCACGCCGTCGTCGAACACCATCCCGTTTTCGTCGAGCATCAGCCCGTAGCGGCACTTGCCGACTTCGAGCTTGTTCCACGGGTTCGTGTACATCCAGTTCAGCAGCTTCACGGCGTCCGGGCCCTGGATGTCGATCTTGCCGAGCGTCGACGCGTCGAGGATGCCGACGCTGTTGCGCACCGCGAGGCATTCGCGCTTCACGGCCGCATGGAGATCCTCGCCGTTCTTCGGGAAATACCACGGCCGCTTCCAGTTGCCGACGTCCTCGAACATCGCGCCGTGCTCGACGTGCCACTCGTGCACGGCCGTCTTGCGGATCGGGTCGAGGAAGTCGCCCGTCTCGCGGCCGGCGAACGTGCCGAACGACACCGGGGTGTAGTTCGGGCGGAACGTCGTCGTGCCCGTTTCCGGAATCGTCTTGCCAAGCGCCTGCGCGAGGATCGCCATCCCGTTGATGTTGCCGAGCTTGCCCTGGTCGGTACCGAAGCCCATCGCGGTATAGCGCTTCACGTGCTCGACCGACTCGAAGCCTTCGCGTGCGGCCAGCAGGATGTCCGCGGCAGCCACGTCGTTCTGGAAGTCGACGAACTGCTTCGGACCGCGCGGCGCAGCTTCGCGGCTGCCGACCAGCCACAACGGCTGCAGCGCGCCTTCGACCGTTTCAGCCACTTGCGGCGCGACCGGGCGCTGCGCGGCCGCGAAGCCAGCGGCCTTCGCCGCTTCGGCGCCCGCGTCGACCGCGAGCCGCAGCGCACGTGCGAGACCGAACTCGCCCGCGGCCGCGCCGACGCTCGCCTCGGCCTGCACGGGCTTGCCCGGCAGGAAGCACGCCTTCTCGTCGTTCCAGCACGCCTTGCCGCCCGACTGCGCGAACAGGTGCAGCACCGGGCTGAAGCCGCCCGACATCGCGACGAGGTCGCACGGCAGCGACTGCAGCTTGCCGCCCGTCTGGCCGTTCGAGTAGGACGCGACGTCGACCGACGATACGCGCCACTTGCCCGAAGCGGCCGTCACGACCGCACCGCTCATCACCGTCACGCCCTGCCGCTTCGCGGCGGCGGGCAGCGCGCCGTTCGACGACGCGCGCGAATCGACGACCGTCACCTTCGCGCCGCACGCCTTCAGATCGAGCGCCGTCTGGTACGCACGGTCGTTGTTCGTGAACACGACCACGTTGCGGCCCGGCAGCACGCCGTAGCGATGTATGTAGGTGGACACCGCACCCGCGAGCATCACGCCCGGCAGGTCGTTGTTGCCGAACACGATCGGACGCTCGTGCGCGCCGGTCGCGAGAATCACGCGCTTCGCACGGACCTTCCACAGCAGCTCGCGCGTGCCCTTGCGCATCGACACCGGCTGGTGATCGGTCAGGCGCTGCGTGATCGTCACGAGGTTGTGGTCCTGGTAGCCGAATGCGGTGCTGCGCGACAGGATCGTCACGTCGGGCAGCTTGCGCAGTTCGGCCTCGATCTTCTCGACCCACTGCAGCGCCGGCTTCGCGTCGATTTCGGCACGGCACGACAGCAGGCTGCCGCCGAGCTCGCGCTGGTCGTCGACGAGGATCACGCGTGCGCCAGCCGTTGCGGCCGCATGCGCGGCGGCGAGGCCCGACGGGCCACCGCCGACCACGAGCACGTCGCAGTGCGCGTAGCATTTGTCGTAACGATCGGCGTCGAGCACTTCGGGCGCCTTGCCGAGGCCGGCGGCCTCGCGGATCTTCTCCTCATACTTCGGCCACATGTTGCGCGGCCACATGAAGGTCTTGTAGTAGAAGCCGGCCGGCATGAAGCGCGACAGCTTCTGGTTGATCGCGTACTTGTCGTTCTCGAGCGACGGCTCCGCGTTCACGCTGGTCGCGACGAGGCCCTGGTACAGCTCGATTTCGGTCGCGCGCGCGTTCGGCACCGTGTACGGGCCGGTCTCGAGCTGCACGACGGCATTCGGTTCCGCGACGTCGGCCGTCACGATCCCGCGCGGACGGTGGTACTTGAAGCTGCGCGCGACGAAGTGCACGCCGTTCGCGAGCAGCGCGGATGCGAGCGTGTCGCCCTGGAAGCCCTGATACGTGCGGCCGTTGAACGTGAACGTCAGCGGAATCGCGCGATTGATGCGGCCACCGGTGCCGAGGCGGTCTTTCTGGCTCATTTGCTCGTGCCCTCTTCGTGTGCGTTGCCGGCAGATGCTCCACCGAACTTTTCGTAGCCCTTGATATCGTAGGTGACCGTGTCGCGCGTCACCTTGAACCAGCGGCGGCAACCCTGCGTGTGCAGCCATTGCTCCTTGTGCAGCCCGCGCTTGTTCTCGCGCATGAACACGTACTCGCCCCATTCGCGGTCGGTCATGGTCTCGTTCGCCACCGGGCGCACGATGTCGGCTTCACCGCCGCACGTGAACTCGGATTCGGCGCGCGGCCCGCACCACGGACATTCGATCAGCAACATGTTTGTTTCTCCTTCAGTGCGGGGGTTAGTGCGCGACGGCGGCAGCGCCGTGTTCGTCGATCAGGTGGCCGGTGTAGAAGCGGTCGAGTGCAAACGGCGCGTTCAGCGGATGCGGTTCGTCGCGGGCGATCGTGTGCGCGAACACCCAGCCCGAGCCGGGCGTCGCCTTGAAGCCGCCGGTACCCCAGCCGCAGTTGAAATACAGGCCCTTCACGTCGGTCTTGGTAATGATCGGGCACGCGTCCGGCGACACGTCGACGATGCCGCCCCACTGGCGGTTCATCCGCACGCGCGAGAACACCGGGAACATCTCGACGATCGCCTCCAGCGTGCTTTCGATGATGTGGAAGCTGCCGCGCTGGCCGAAGCCCGTGTACTGGTCGATACCGGCGCCGATCACGAGGTCGCCCTTGTCGGACTGGCTGATGTACGCGTGCACCGCGTTGGACATGATCACCGAGTTCACCACCGGCTTGATCGGCTCGGACACCAGCGCCTGCAGCGGGTGGCTTTCGATCGGCAGGCGCACGCCGGCCATGTCGGCGAGCGTCGTCGTGTTGCCGGCGGCCACCACCGCGACCTTCTTCGCCTTGATGAAGCCCTTCACCGTATCGACGCCGACCACCGCGCCGCCTTCGCGGCGAATGCCCGTCACCTGGCAGTTCTGGATGATGTCGACGCCGGCGCGGTCGGCGCCGCGCGCGAAGCCCCAGGCCACCGCGTCGTGACGCGCGACACCCGCCCGGCGCTGGATCGATGCGCCGAGCACCGGGTAGCGGCTGTTCAGGTTGATCGTCGGCTCGATTTCCTTGATCTGCGCGGGCGTCAGGAATTCGGCGTCGACGCCGTTCAACCGGTTCGCGTTCACGCGGCGCTCGGTGTCGCGCACGTCCTGCAGCGTGTGCGCGAGGTTCATCACGCCGCGCTGGCTGAACATCACGTTGTAGTTGAGATCCTGCGACAGCCCTTCCCACAGCTTCATCGCCTTCTCGTACAGCGCGGCCGATTCGTCCCACAGGTAGTTCGAGCGGACGATCGTCGTGTTGCGCGCGGTGTTGCCGCCGCCGATCCAGCCCTTCTCGAGGATCGCGACGTTCGTGATCCCGTGCTCCTTCGCGAGATAGTAGGCAGTCGCGAGGCCGTGGCCGCCGCCGCCGACGATCACGACGTCGTATTCCTTCTTCGGTTCCGGGCTCTTCCACTGCTTTTCCCAGTTCTCGTGATACGAGAGGCCGTTGCGGAACAGGCTGAATATCGAGTAGCGGCTCATGTTAGTGATCCTTCGTTAGCATTCGATGACGTTCACGGCAAGACCGCCGCGCGACGTTTCCTTGTATTTCGTCTTCATGTCGGCACCCGTCTCGCGCATCGTCTTGATGACCGAATCGAGCGATACGTAATGCTGGCCGTTACCCTTGAGCGCCATCCGCGATGCGTTCAGCGCCTTGATCGCACCCATCGCGTTGCGTTCGATGCACGGGATCTGCACGAGCCCGCCGACCGGGTCGCAGGTCATGCCGAGGTTGTGCTCCATGCCGATCTCGGCCGCGTTCTCGACCTGGTCCGGCGTGCCGCCCATCACCGCGGCGAGCGCGGCCGCGGCCATCGAGCACGCGACGCCCACTTCGCCCTGGCAACCGACTTCCGCGCCGGAGATCGACGCGGTTTCCTTGTAGATGATCCCGATCGCCGCTGCCGTCAGCAGGAATTCGACGATGCCGGCTTCGTTCGAGCCCGGCACGAATTTCACGTAGTAGTGCAGCACCGCGGGAATCACACCGGCCGCGCCGTTGGTGGGCGCGGTGACGACGCGGCCGCCCGCCGCGTTCTCTTCGTTGACGGCCATCGCATACAGGTTGACCCAGTCGAGCATCGACAGCGGGTCGCGCAGCGACTCCTCCGAACGCGCGCGCAGGCGCCCGTTCAGTTCGGCCGCGCGGCGCTTCACGCGCATCGGGCCCGGCAGGTCGCCCTCGACCTTGCAGCCGCGCTCGACGCATGCGGCCATCGTGCGCCAGATCGCGAGCAGCCCGGCGCGCACCTCTTCTTCGGGACGCAGCGCGCATTCGTTGCGCAGCATCACTTCGGCGATCGACAGCCCGTGTTCGCGGCACTGGCGCATCAGGTCGTCGCCGGTGCGGAACGGATACGGCACGTCGGCCGCCGCGCGCACGCCGTTCACGCGATCGCCGTCGCGGTTCACGACGAAGCCGCCGCCGATCGAGTAATACTCTTTCTCGACGAGCAGCTGACCGTGCTCGTCGAACGCCTGGAAGCGCATCCCGTTCGGGTGCACGATGCTCGTGCCGCTCATCAGCTTGCGGTAGAAGCCGATGTTCTCCTTCTCGTCGAAGCGGATCGTCTGCTTGCCGAGCAGCGACAGCGACTTCTCCGTACGGATCGCGGCGAGCCGCGGCTCGATCAGGTCCGGATCGATCGTGTCGGGCAAATGGCCTTCGAGACCGAGCAGTACCGCCTTGTCGGTGCCGTGGCCCTTGCCCGTTGCACCGAGCGAGCCGTATAGTTCGACCCGCACGCGGCACACGAAGCCGAGCAGGTTCGCGTCCTCGATGTGCGACGCGAAACGGCAGGCGGCGATCATCGGGCCGACCGTGTGCGAACTGGACGGGCCGATACCGATCTTGAACAGGTCGAACGCGCTGACGTTCATCTGGCTTCCTCTGGGTAGGCGTACGTGAAATGTCGTTGGCATCAGTACATCAAAGCGTAAAATTGGCCGATAGAACAAAAACGGCATCGGCGTGGGATACCGCCGCCAAGCCCTGCGAAGGACGGCCGGAAAGTGCGTTTTGGCGATGATTGACGACGAAAAACCACAAGTCGGCCGGCGCCCGCGCCCGCCGGCAACCGTGCCCGCAGACAGACTGAAACGAGTGAGACCCGCCTTCCCGGCGTGACGAGATTGACCGCGATGACACCCGACGTACCCGCTTCCCCCCTCGCCGAACCGGCGCCGCAGCGCATCCGCTTCGGCATCGTGCTGCTGCCGAACTTCACGCTCACGGCCTTCTCGGGTTTCGTCGACATGCTGCGGCTGTCCGCCGACGACGGCGACTACAGCAAGCCGGTGCGCTGCGCATGGAGCGTGATCGGCGAAACGCTCGCGCCGGTGCGTGCGAGCTGCGGGATCCAGATCACGCCGTGGGAAACCTTCGAGAGCGCCGAACCGTTCGACTACGTGGTCGTGGTCGGCGGGCTGCTGCATTCCGGGCCGCAAGCCGGCCCCGAAACGCTCGAGTTCATCCGCCGCTCGGCGGCGGGCGGCGCGACCGTCGTCGGAATCTGCACGGGCGTGTTTACGCTGATGCGCGCGAACGTGCTCGACGGCTACCGCACCTGCGTGAGCTGGTTCCACTACTGGGATTTCATCGAACGCTTCCCGAACGCCGACCCCGACATGCTGATCGCCGATCGCCTGTTCGTGATCGACCGGCGCCGTATCACCTGCTCGGGCGGGCGCGCATCGATCGACGTCGCGGCCGCGGTCCTGCTGCGCCATTTCGACCATGCGACCGTGCAGAAGGCGCTGCGGATCCTGCTCGTCGGCGAGATGCAGAAAGGCAATGCGCCGCAGCCGCATCCGCCGGGCCTCGAGCCGGCCACGCACCCGAAGGTCAAGCGCGCGATTCTCCTGATGGAACAGCACGTCGGGCGCGCGCTGCCGCTCGAGGAGCTCGCGTGCAAGCTCGACATGTCGACGCGCCAGCTCGAGCGGCTGTTCAAGGCCGAAACGGGCAAGAGCCCGCAGGCGTTCGCGAAGCAGGTGCGGCTGCGCACGGCCGCATGGCTGCTGACGAGCTCCGACCGCACTGTCGCCGATATCGCGTCGAGCTGCGGGTTCGCCGACGCATCGCACCTCGGCCGCGAATTCCGCAAGCAGTTCGGCGTGCCGCCGGCGACGTATCGCGAGCGCGGCGGAGAAGTCGCGGAAGCCGGCGTGCCGGCCGCGACCGACGCCGATCCCGTCGAAGACATCGCCGACTGACGATCGCGCGCCGCCGCTGCCGGCGCGCCTCCGCTCACTTCCTCGCTACACCCAACCGTTCACGATCGCCGCAGATCGATATCGGTTGGAACCGGTTCCAATCAAATTGACCGACGTTGCAGTCCGCTGACCGAGGGTTATCCCGGATGCTGACGCCCACTCAAATTTGTATGATGACCATATCACCTTACAAACCACAGCGTCATGTTCGAGAAAATTCCCGCCCGTGCGATGAGCGATCACGTCGCGCAGCAGCTGCTCAAGCAGATCGAAGTCGGCAGCTTTTCGGCCACCGGCAAGCTGCCGACGGAAGCCGTGCTCGCGCAGGAATTCGGCGTGAGCCGCACCGTGATCCGCGAGGCGATCTCGCGGCTCAAGAACGAAGGCGTGGTCGAGCCGCGCCAGGGCAGCGGCGTGTTCGTGAACCAGCACGGCGCGATCCGGCCGCTGCGGATCGATTACGCGGAAGCCGTCGAGGCGAGCTCGCTGCCGCACCTGCTCGCGGTGCGCCGCGCGATCGAGGCTGAAGTCGCGGCCGAAGCCGCGCTGCACCGCACCGCCGACGACATGGCCGACATCGACGACGCGCTGCGCAAGATCGACGACGCGGTGGCCGAAGGACGCGACGGCGTCGCGGAAGACGTCGCGTTCCACCGCACGATCGCGGCCGTCACCGGCAATCCGTATTTCCTGAAGACGCTGCAGTTCCTGAACCAGTACCTGGAGGCCGGCGTGAAAGTCACGCGGCGCAATGAAGCGACGCGCGAGGATTTCTCGCGGCAGGTGCGCGACGAACACGCGGCGATCGCCGATGCGATCCGCGCGCGCGACCCGATGGCCGCGCGCAACGCGGCGCGCACGCACATGTACAACGCCGCCCGCCGTCTCGCGGAAGCCGGCATCTGCTGAAGCCGGCGGCGCGCGAGCGCCGCCGTTGTCCCGAACCTCTCCCGAATCGATCAAGGTTGACCATGTCACGAAATGTTGGAGTCATCGGCCTCGGCGCGATGGGCCTCGGCGTCGCCCGCTCGCTGTTGCGCGCAGGGTTCCGCGTGCACGCGTGCGACGTGCGCGACACCGTATTGCAGGCGTTCGCGGCCGAAGGCGGCATCGCCTGCGCGAGCCCGGCCGAACTCGGCGCGCAGTGCGACGTCGTCGTCACGCTCGTCGTCAATGCCGCGCAGACCGAAACGGTGCTGTTCGGCGAGCACGGCGCGGTCGCGGCGATGAAGCCGGGCGGTGTCGTGATCGCGAGCGCGACGGTCGCGCCCGATTTCGCGGTCGCGCTCGGCGCGCGCATCGAGGCCGCCGGCCTGCAGATGCTCGACGCGCCGGTATCCGGCGGCGCCGCGCGCGCGGCGTCGGGCGAGATGACGATGATGACGTCGGGCCCCGCCGCCGCATACGAAGCCTGCGACGACGTGCTCGCCGCGATCGCCGGCAAGGTCTATCGCCTCGGCGATGCGCACGGCATCGGCTCGAAGGTGAAGATCATCAACCAGCTGCTCGCCGGCGTGCATATCGCGGCAGCCGCCGAAGCGATGGCGCTCGGCCTGCGCGAAGGCGTCGATGCGGACGCGCTGTACGACGTGATCACGCACAGCGCCGGCAACTCGTGGATGTTCGAGAACCGCGTGCCGCACATCCTGAACGGCGACTACACGCCGCTGTCGGCCGTCGACATCTTCGTGAAGGATCTCGGCCTCGTGCTCGATACCGCGCGCCGCAGCAAGTTTCCGCTGCCGCTGTCGGCCACCGCGCACCAGATGTTCATGAGCGCGTCGAGCGCCGGCCACGGCGGCGAGGACGATTCCGCCGTGATCAAGACCTTCCCCGGCATCACGCTGCCGTCCGCCCGCTGATTCGAACGACGTTTTCGCCATGACCGCTTCCGCTTCCCGTCCCCTGCTCGGCTGCATCGCCGACGATTTCACCGGCGCGACCGATCTCGCGAACATGCTCGTCAAGAGCGGCATGCGCACCGTGCAGACGATCGGCGTGCCCGCCGACGGCGCCGCGACCGACACGGCGCTCGATGCCGACGCGATCGTCGTCGCGCTGAAGTCGCGCACGATTCCCGCGGCCGACGCCGTCGCGCAATCGCTGGCCGCATACGCATGGCTGCGCGCGCAGGGCTGTCGGCAGTTTTTCTTCAAGTACTGCTCGACGTTCGACTCGACCGCCGCAGGCAACATCGGGCCGGTCGGCGATGCGCTGCTCGACGCGGCCGGCGGCGGCTTCACGATCGCGTGCCCGGCGTTCCCGGAGAACGGCCGCACGATCTGCCGCGGTCACCTGTTCGTCGGCGACGTGCTGCTGAACGAATCGGGGATGGAGAACCATCCGCTCACGCCGATGAAGGACGCGAACCTCGTGCGCGTGCTGCAGCAACAGACGCAGTCGCAGGTCGGCCTGATCCGCTACGACACGATCGCGCAGGGCGCGGCGGCCGTGCGCGCGCGCATCGACGCGCTGCGCGCGGAGGGCGTGCGCTTCGCGATCGCCGACGCGCTGTCGGATCGCGATCTTTACGTGCTCGGCGAAGCGTGCGCGACCCTGCCGCTCGTTACCGGCGGCTCGGGCATCGCGCTCGGCCTGCCGGAAAATTTCCGCCGCGCGGGGCTGCTGCCGCAGCGCGACAACGCGGCGTCGCTGCCGCGTATCGACGGGCTGTCGGCGGTGCTCGCAGGCAGCGCATCGAAGGCGACCAACGCACAGGTCGCCGCGTGGCGCGAAAGCCGGCCGAGCTTCCGGATCGATCCGCTCGCGGCCGCGCGCGGCGAGCCTGTCGTCGATGAAGCGCTCGCCTTCGCGCGTTCGCACCTGCCGCACCCCGTGCTGATCTATGCGACCGCGACGCCCGATGAAGTGAAGGCCGTCCAGCAGGCGCTCGGCGTCGAAGCGGCCGGGCATCTCGTCGAAACCACGCTCGCGGCAATCGCGCGCGGCCTGCGCGAGCTCGGCGTGCGCAAGTTCGTCGTCGCCGGCGGCGAGACGTCCGGCGCGGTCGTGCAGGCGCTCGACGTGAAGTCGCTGCAGATCGGCGCGCAAATCGATCCGGGCGTGCCGGCCACCGCGACCATCGACGCGCAGCCGCTCGGCCTCGCGCTGAAGTCCGGCAACTTCGGCAAGGTGGACTTTTTCGACAAGGCGCTGCGCGCGCTCGACGGAGCCGCACGATGAGCCACGAAGCGAAACTGCGCGAAGAAATCTGCGTCGTCGGTGCGAGCCTGTATGCACGCGGCCATGCGGTCGGCAGCGCCGGCAACATCAGCGCGCGCGTTGCAGACGGCTGGCTGATCACGCCGACCGACGCATGTCTCGGCCGCCTCGACCCGAACGACATCGCGAAGGTCGCGCTCGACGGCCAGCCGGTGTCGGGCGGCAAGCCGTCGAAGACGCTCACGCTGCATCGCGGGATCTATGCCCACAACGCGCAAGCCCACGGGATCGTCCACACGCACTCCACGCACCTCGTCGCGCTGACGCTTGCGGGCGTGTGGCGCGACACCGACGTGCTGCCCCCGATCACGCCGTACTACGTGATGAAGGTCGGCCATGTTCCGCTGATCCGCTATCGCCGCCCCGGCGATCCGGACGTCGCGGCCGAAGTCGCGGCGCTCGCCGACCAGGTGCGCGGCGTGCTGCTCGATCGCCTCGGCCCGGTGATGTGGGGGCCGTCCGTGTCGCATGCGTCGTACGCGCTCGAGGAGCTCGAAGAAACGGCACGGCTGTGGCTGATGACGAACCCGAAGCCCGAACCGCTGTCCGACGCCGCACTCGACGAACTGCGCCAGACTTTCGGCGCACGCTGGTAACACGGCGCGCTGCACACGGATTCCGAACGAAGCTCGCAAGCATCACGCAGGACTGCAAACCGATTCCGATGCCCGCCGTGTGCGCGGGCCCTTCCATCAAGCACACACACGATCCGGTGGCGTACGCGCCGCCGGCACACGACATCCTGGAGACGACGATGACTGCTCTCGACGCGGCCGCAAGCCGCTCGCCCGCCGCGGCTGCCCAATCGGGCGAACTCGACCGCACCTACAAGAAAGTGTTCTGGCGCATCGTGCCGTTCCTGATGCTCTGCTACGTGGTCGCGTATCTCGACCGCGTGAACGTCGGCTTCGCGAAGCTGCAGATGTCGCAGGACCTCGCGTTCAGCGAAACGGTGTTCGGCCTCGGCGCGGGCATCTTCTTCCTCGGCTACTTCCTGTTCGAGCTGCCGAGCAACATGCTGATGCACCGCATCGGCGCGCGCATCTGGATCGCGCGGATCATGATCACGTGGGGGCTGCTGTCCGCGCTGTTCGCGTTCGTGAAGACGCCGACGCAGTTCTACGTGCTGCGCTTCCTGCTCGGTCTCGCGGAAGCCGGCTTCTATCCGGGCGTGATCCTGTACCTCACGTACTGGTTCCCGTCGCATCGCCGCGCAAAGATCATCGCGGTGTTCATGTCGGCGATTCCGGTGTCGGGCATCTTCGGCAACCCGCTGTCGGGCTGGATCATGGAGCACTTTCACGGCGGCTCGGGCTTTCACGGCTGGCAATGGATGTTCATGATCGAGGCCGTGCCGGCCGTGCTCGTCGGCATCGCGACGATCCTGTATCTCGACAACAGCATCCGCAGCGCGAAGTGGCTCGACGAGCGCGAGAAGCAGCTTCTGGAGGACGAAATCGCCGCACAGCCGCAGGAGCAGCAGAAACACGGCCATTCGCTGAAGGCCGTGTTCGCCGATCCGCGCATGTGGTGGATGTCGCTGATCTACTTCGCGTTCGTCACCGGCCAGTACGGGCTCACGTTCTGGATGCCCACGCTCGTCAAGTCGACCGGCATCACCGATACGTTCCAGATCGGCCTGCTGTCGGCGATCCCGTTCGTCGTCGCGATCGTCGTGATGAACGTATTCGGCCACAGCGCGGACAAGCGACGCGAACGCCGCTGGCACCTGATCGTGCCGGCGCTGATGGGCGCGGCCGGGTTTGCGGTCGCCGCGTCGTACTCGCACAATACGGCGGTGTCGATCGTGTTCCTGTCGCTCGCGGCGGGCGGCGTGCTGACCTGCGCACCGCTGTTCTGGTCGCTGCCGACCGCGTTCCTCGCCGGCTCCGCTGCGGCCGCCGGCATCGCGATCATCAACTCGGTCGGCAACCTCGCCGGATTCGCGAGCCCGTACGTGATCGGTTACCTGAAGGACGTCACGCACAGCACGTCGTCCGGCATGTACGTGCTGGCCGGCATGCTCGTGATCGGCGCGATCGCCGTGTGGCTCACGCCCGCGAAACTCGTGAACCGCTGACGCGCTGAACCGCCGAGCCATCGTTCGACGCGGGGCGCCCCGTGCGCCCCGCCCCATTCATTCACAGGACCTGCGCCATGCCTCGCTTCGCCGCCAACCTCTCGATGATGTACACCGAGCACGCGTTCCTCGAACGCTTCGCCGCCGCCTCACATGACGGCTTCAAGGCCGTCGAATACCTGTTCCCGTACGACTTCGCCGCCGAGGACATCCGCGCGCGCCTCGACGCGCACAACCTCGAGCAGGCGCTGTTCAACGCGCCGCCCGGCGACTGGGCCGCCGGCGAACGCGGCATCGCGTCGCTGCCGGGCCGCGAGGACGAGTTCCGGCGCGGCATCGACCGGGCGCTCGACTATGCGCGCGTGCTCGGCAACAAGAAGCTGCACGTGATGGCCGGAATGGTCGCGCCGGGCGCCGATCGCGCGCACCATCGCGACACCTACATCGCGAACCTGCGCCATGCGACGCAGGCCGCCGCCGCACACGGCATCACCGTGCTGATCGAGCCGATCAACCAGCGCGACATGCCCGGCTACTTCCTGAGCCGCCAGGACGATGCGCACGACATCTGCGCGGAAGTCGGCACGCCGAACCTGAAGGTGCAGTTCGACTGCTATCACTGCCAGATCGTCGAAGGCGATCTCGCGATGAAGCTCAAGCGCGATTTCGCGGGCATCGGCCACATCCAGATCGCCGGGGTGCCCGAGCGTCACGAGCCGGACGTCGGCGAGCTCAACTACCCGTACCTGTTCGCGCTGATCGACGCGCTCGGCTACGAAGGCTGGATCGGCTGCGAATATCGCCCGAAGGCCGGCACGTCAGAGGGCCTCGGCTGGCTGAAGCCGTACCTGTAATTCAAGCATTTCCACGAGGGCAACGAACATGAAAGTACTGATCACCGGCGGCGCCGGCTTTCTCGGCCAGCGTCTCGCGCGCAAGCTGCTCGAGCGCGGCGAACTGACCGGCCCCGACGGACGCACCGCCAGGATCGACGAGCTGGTGCTGCTCGACGTCGTCAACGGCAGCGACTTCGGCGATGCGCGCGTGACGTCGATCGTCGGCGACATCGCCGATCGCGCGGTGCTCGAAAGCGCGATCGACACGCACACGGGCGCGATCTTCCATCTTGCGGCGATCGTCAGCGGACAGGCCGAAGCGGATTTCGACCTCGGCATGCGGATCAATCTCGATGCGTCGCGCACGCTGCTCGAAGTGTGCCGGGCGCGCGGCCATCGTCCGCGCGTCGTGTTCACGAGCTCGGTGGCCGTCTACGGCGGCGTGCTGCCCGACGTCGTGCAGGACGACACCGCGCTGAATCCGCAATCGTCGTACGGCGCCGAGAAGGCGATCGCCGAGCTGCTGCTGTGCGATTACGCGCGGCGCGGCTTCGTCGACGGCCGCGTGCTGCGGCTGCCGACCATCAGCGTGCGGCCGGGCCGACCGAACGCGGCGGCGTCGTCGTTCGCGAGCGGCATCATCCGCGAGCCGCTGAACGGCGAGGAAAGCGTGTGCCCGGTGCCGGGCTCGACGCGGCTGTGGCTGCTGTCGCCGCGCGGCGCGATCGAAGCGCTCGTCGCCGGTTGCGAGCTCGACGGCGAGCAACTTGGCAACAAGCGCGTGATCAACCTGCCGGGCCTGTCGGTGTCGGTCGATGAAATGATCGACGCGCTGCGCGAAGTCGCCGGCAACGACGCGGTGAAGCTGATCCGCCATGTGCCGGACGAGCGCGTCGAGAAGATCGTCGGCAGCTGGCCGGGCCGCTGGGATACGACGCGCGCGGAAGCGCTCGGGTTGAAGGGCGACACGTCGTTCGCGGACGTGATCCGCAGCTATATCGCGGACGAACGGCGTTGACGGCCGTGCCCTTCGGATGCCGCGGCGGGCGGCTCGAAGGGCGTGTGCGGCAGCATGGCGTCCGGGGCGCAGCGCCGCCTGCGCGGCCGGAACGCCAGCACGGGCACATTGGCGTCTAGTTTCCGATGGTCGGCGCGCCAGCCGCGGACGCCGCCATTCGCGCGTGGTCCTGCTCGGCCACCCGCGTCTGAGCGGCCTGAATGTCCGCCGGATATTCGCCGTCGTCGCCCTTCGACGGGTCGTACCCGGCCGCTTCCAGACGCATCAGCTCTTCACGAACCTGCGCGCGCGTCAGCGGCGCATTCGATTGCGCGAATGAAGTTTGGCCGGCGACGCATGCGCCGATCATCATCAGTAGTGCGATATAAGTTTTCATCATCAGCTCCTGCAGTTTTTCGTACCGATCAAACGGGGTGAAGATTCAAACGAAGCGAAGCACGCCGCCAGTTCAGCTTCCGAAGTACAGCGTGCAGAAGCTCTCGGGGCCTACGCATGCTCCTGCGCGCGGATGCGGCGGCAACACCGTCGGCCTGCCCGCCTCGGAAGTCGCGGCCGGCGCGCTGCCCACCGCGGTCTCCGCCTGCTGCTGCGGCATCTGCTGCGCCTGCCGCTGGAACAGCGGGCTCACCGCCGGATACGACGTATCGGTCACGAAGCGCAACCCGTCGTTTTCGGCGTCGATCAATTGCTGCCTGACCTGCGCGCGCGTCAGTGCCTGTGCCGACGCGGGCGTCGCGACACTCGCGACGGAAATCGCCGCCACCGTGGCGGCCACCAGCCAATGCGTGTTCATGCTGCACTCCTTCGGAAGTCAACGAGACGACGTGCCACATCCCGTATGACGGTGCCCGGCATGGATTTATTCCCGGCTGCATTTCCGTTCGCCACGCTCGGCGGCCCACGGTACTTCCCCGTTTTTTCGAGCCCGGCCGGCGCGCGCGCCGTCACGCTGTCATTCGTTCGTCAGCCGGCGTAACCTGACGTAACGCAGGCCCCACCAGGCGTGGGGCAGACTGACGCCACCTTGTGGATCGCCCATCGACCATGTCCGTCGTTTACGACTATGCAGCCGGCCTGCTTCGCACGCTGTACGACCGCCATATCGACAGCGGCGCGGTGCTCGACACGGCCGCATTTCCCGACGCCGAACGCTTCGTTCGCGCGTGGCCGGCCATCCGCGCGGAAGCGCTCGCCGTCGCGCGCGACCTGCCGCGCATCCCGCGCTTTCACGAGATCATGCGCGAGCAGCACGACATTTCGGCCAACGATGCGCGCGACTGGCGGATGTTCATCATGCAGGCTTACGGCCAGCCGTTTCCGCGCAACCTGTCGCGCTGCCCGACCGTCGAAGCGCTCGTCGCGACGTCGCCGGACGTGCTGTCCGCATCGCTGTCGTTTCTCGCGCCGGGCAAGCACATCCCGCCGCATCGCGGGCCGTTCCGCGGCATCCTGCGCGGCTATCTGGTGCTGTCGATGCCGAAGCGCGCGGACGGCACGCCGGCTGCGGTGCTGAAGGTCGACGGCCGCGAATACCGGCTCGACGAAGGCCGCTTCCTGCTGTGGGACGACACGTTCGTGCACGAGGTGTGGAACGACAGCGACGAAGTGCGGATCGTGCTGCTGCTCGATATCCGGCGGCGCGGGATGCCGCGCGTGCTCATGTGGATATCGAATGCGGTGATCGGGATCGTGCGGCTCGGGATCAGGGTGCGCGGTCGGTCGATACCGGTTTAGCACAACGCCCGGCCCACGCCCGTTGCGTATTCAATCCTCGCGCGCCAGCCGCGTCAAAACCTCCGCGAGCGCCTGAATCGCGGGCTGTGAGGCACGCTGCACCGGATAGACGAGGTAGTAGCCGAGACCGTTGCGCACCACCTCCGGAAACGGCGCGACCAGCGTTCCCGCAGCCAGCCGGTCGGCCGCCATGCGCGGATCGCCGATCGCGACGCCGTGCCCCTGCGCCGCGGCAGTCAGCGTGAGCTCGAGCGTATCGAACACGAGCCCGCTGCCCGGGTCGACCTGCGGCGCGCCGACGGCATCCAGCCAGCATCGCCATTCGTCGCGGTTGCTCGCGGGATGCAGCAGCGTCGCGCGGGCGAGATCGGCGACGGACTTCAACGACGCAGCGGCCTCGCGCGTACACATCGGCGCAAGGCACTCGTCGAACAGCGGCACGGCCGCCATGCCCGTCCAGCTTCCGCTGCCGCGCACGACGATCGCGTCGAAACCGATGTCGCTGAAATCCGGCGTGTCGTCCGCCGACGTGTGAATGCGCAGTTCGGTGCGCGGCAACGCATGATTGAGCGCCGCCAGCCGCGGCAACAGCCAGCGAATCGCGAACGTCGACGGCAAGCGCAACGTAAGGGTCGACGCGGCGTGCGCATGGGCATGCGCGTGTCGCGCCAGTTGCGCGAGCACGTCGACGGCTACCGCGAGCAACGCGCGGCCTTCGGTTGTCAACGTGAGCCCGGACGGATGACGCACGAACAATGCACACCGGTAATGCGCTTCGAGTTGCTGCACCTGCCGGCTCACCGCGCCCTGCGTGCGGCACAGGTGCTCGGCCGCGCGGTTGAAACTGCCGAGCTCGGCGGCGGCGACGAACGCCTGGAATGCCGTCAGCGGCGGCAGCGCGCGGGTGAGATCCGCCAACGGATATGCGCGGGCGGCATACCCGGGTTGCGGATTTTTCGTTTGTTCGGTCATCGCTGCATCGCTATCGTGATTGAGCCCGATCGTGATCGCGATCGCGGATGGCTCTCAACAATCAGCGGAGAAATACCATGGTCTCGTCGTCCGACGCACTATACACGCGGCAGGTCGATACCTACCTGAAAACGCTCGAACGCGGCGACGTCGCCGCAATCTGTGCATTGTTCGCGCCGGATGCGCAAATATTTTCGCCGTTGCTCGGCTGGATGTCGCCGCAGCCCTTCTTCGACAAGGTCGTGGCCGCATCGGGACAAAGCCGGATCACGCCGATCGACATCTGCGTGAGCGCGACCGGCGCCCGGCGCGCGACCGGCTATTTCGTGTACGACTGGGGACTGAAGGATGGCTCCGCCGTGCAGTTCGAGTGCGTCGACGTATTCGAATTCGACGACGCCGCGCGCATCGAACGCATGATCATCGTGTACGACACCTACCCCGTCCGCAGTACGGTAGGCGACAAGTACGCATAGCGAGCGCGCCCGCCGGCGATCAGGCACCGTCGCGATGGCGCGGCGCAGCAACGTCGTCGCGCCGCCGGTCGGGCGTCAATACCGCTCCCGGCCCGTTTCGATCGCCTACACTACACACCGTTCCCCCCCTCGCGGCTGCTGCCAGCCACTGACATGGCTCACCTCTTCTTCGCGGCGTCGATCCAGCGGCACATCGACACGCCCGAGCGCGACATCGACGCCCGCACGCTCGGCGAAGCGCTCGAAACCGTGTTCGGCGAGCAGCCGCGGCTGCGCGGCTACATCGTCGACGACCAGGGCGCGCTGCGCAAACACCTGTCGGTGTTCATCGACGGCCAGCGCGTACGCGACCGGCAACATCTGTCCGATGCGCTCGGCGCGGACAGCCGCGTGTATGTCGTGCAGGCATTGTCCGGCGGATAACGGACGCATCCGCCTCGAAGCCAACGCCCGATCGAGCCCAAGGAGACACCCGACATGAACGATCGACTGCTCGTCGCGACCCGCAAGGGCCTGTTCGTGCTGCACGCCGACGGTAACGGCGACTGGTCGCTCGGCGAGCCGCATTTCATCGGCGAGCCGGTCAGCATGGCGCTCGCCGACCCGCGCGACGGCACGCTGTATGCGGCGCTCAATCTCGGCCATTTCGGCGTCAAGCTGCATCGCCGGCGCGCCGGTGCCGCCCAATGGGAAGAATGCGCGGTGCCCGTCTATCCGCCGCAGCCTGCCGATCCGCCGCGCGCCGATGTCGACGCGCACACTGGCGCCGGCGACGCCGACGACGAAGCGCCGGCCCCGCCGCGCCCGCCGTGGACGCTCCAGCAGATCTGGTCGCTCGAAGCCGGCGGCGCCGACGAGCCGGGCGTACTGTGGGCCGGCACGATACCGGGCGGATTGTTCCGCTCCGACGACGGCGGCGACTCGTGGGTGCTCAACCGCGCGCTGTGGGATCGCCCGGAGCGGCCGGAATGGTTCGGCGGCGGGTACGATGCGCCGGGCATCCATTCGGTGATGGTCGATCCGCGCGACAGCCGGCACGTGACGATCGGCATCTCGTGCGGCGGCGTGTGGCAGACCTTTGACGGCGGTGCGACCTGGCGCGTCAGCGCAGACGGGATGGAAGCCGACTACATGCCGCCCGAGCGGCGCGGCGAGCCGAACGTGCAGGATCCGCATCGCGTCGTCCAGTGCGCGGCCGATCCCGACGTGCTGTGGACCCAGCATCACTGCGCGATCTTCCGCTCGACCGACGGCGCCGCGCACTGGCAACGGATCGAAGCCCAGCCGTCGAGCTTCGGCTTCGCGGTCGCCGTGCATCCGAAGGATCCGGACACTGCGTGGTTCGTGCCGGCCGTGAAGGATGCATGCCGGATCCCGGTGAACGCGCGATTCGTCGTCACGCGCACGCGCGACGGCGGCCGCAGTTTCGACAGCCTGTCGAACGGCTTGCCGCCCGCGCCCGCCTATGACCTCGTGTATCGGCACGGGCTCGCGGTCGACGACTCGGGCACGCGTCTCGCGATGGCGTCGACGACGGGCGGGCTATGGACGTCCGGCGACGGCGGCGAACACTGGCGACAGGTTTCCGCGCATTTGCCGCCGGTGTATTGCGTACGCTTCGGGTAACGAAGTTTCAGTGGGCGTTCGCTCGCGTGTTCGACGTGCCGGCGACGACGAACGGGTCCTGAGTGACGCGGTCGTCATTGAAATGACGACGCCGGGATACGCCCCGCCTCACGTCACGACGTGTACTACTTATCGACGCAACAGTTGTCGGGGCAGCCAGGGAGCAATGTTATCTCGGCGCGTTTTGCATTTTCATCGTCCTGAATGCTCATGCGTTTATAAACATAACCCTGAACAGCGTATCGCTCCTGTTTCAGCCCGAAACGCACCAACAACCGTCGGGCGGACTCGGCACGCCGGGCAGACAGTTCTTCTGGATCGATTTCCGCAGACTCGGCCACGCCGCTCACGGCTACACCTTCGCGAATCGGAAACTGCGACAACATTTTCGATACCCAGACTCCCAGCTTCTTCGCTTGCGCCTCGCTCACCGTTGCAGAATTCCGCTCAAACATAAGATCAAAATTTTGCCCCGGCAAATTCTGGGACCCATCGCAGGCATACGAATTTCCGGCTCCGAACAACAAGAATGCACCGCTAATCAAGCCAGATAACGTATGCCGAAATACTGTCCGCATTTTTAATTGCCATCTCAGGATTATTTTGCCCCCACTCGGGAAGAAATCGCGTGATTCCATACTTTGGATCGCCCGCCCCGAACGTATCCTTGAAGTGAGTACATTCGTGGATAATTGTTGACAACTTCGAGGTTGCCGCCCGACTTCGATCGCGAATCGTACAAAATTCTTCGTGAATGCTTATTGTATGCGTTTCAGTGTCGGGACCACATACATGCGCAACTGTTCCGACATTCTTGTTGGTAGGCAAGCACCCAAGTGCTCTATCCAGATCGGGACGAGCCCTCAGGAAATTCCCGGGGCCGAGTGACCGCATGACAGAAAGGGTCGACGTCAGTCCAGTGGCGAGGCGATGACGAATCTCGTGGTCATTCGCGCCAAACCACGTCCAGACACGTTTACGTTCCTCAGGAGCCCACTCGGCCAGTCTTTTGAGCCGCTCCCTCACCGGATCGGCCCCTTCATCGCGAAGCTGCATCATCAGTTTTCTGAATTCTGCATCGGTCATGGTCGGACAGATTGGCGGCCCGTTGAGCGTAAGGAAAACTTTAAGCTTGGAACCCGGCACGGTATTCGTCACGGCAGAATCGTGGACGCAAACGTATTCGTTACACGGCATCGCTGTTCTCCTCCACGACCTCGAGCCTGAGTTTCTCCGCGTGACGCGTTGTTACACGCTGGGTATTTCCCTCGAAATCAGTGACACCACTGAAGACCTGACCTAATGCCGTGCATATCCGGTATCGAACACGTGCAAGCGGTCGACCGCTCCGCTCATCGCACAAGACATACTGCTCGTCGTGCTCATCGCAGTCTGTCGATGCAGAGTCCGTGTGATTTCGGATCTGCCCAGTCAACACCGCTGCTTGCTCAGCCGTAAATAGCATCTTCATGCCGCGTTCCGCATAGAAAACCGGCGGCGGATTGCAGCCACAGATGTTAATGTCGCCGCTCAACGCCCAAGGTTTGCCGTTCGGCCCGGTTCCGGGCCACCGCGGCCCTTTTGGGGCAATAAATCCCTTCTGCCCGCAAGCCGTGCAGTAGGTTTGCATATCGAGTGTCGCGATATGCACGCGCGGCGGCGGATTAGAACAGGTAACGGTTGCCAGCCCTTCATTAATCGTCGCGCTGCCGCCCCGGTCACCTTGGGCAAGAAAATAGCGGATCATGCGCCTTCACCCCGCTCGCCGCCTGCGACTGTGAGCCTCACGACCATCAGATCTCTATTGATAGCGTCCCCGTACCTGCCGCGATCGGCACGCGAGTCGACAACGGAAATCAAATGCGTGGGTAATTCCCGTTTGTGCGGCATCCTGATTCCCCTTCGTGAAATTGGCGTGATTGACCAACACAAAGATGCATTTTCTCGAAAGGGTTTTCAATCATACAAGTTCGAAATTCGTATAACTAATTTTTCCTATATTTCTATCATTGAAATTCAGAATCGCTCGACCAGGACGCTGCACGCGCATACAAAAAGCCCCCGAAGCCAGATAACAACTCTGTCGTTCAGGGGCTCATGACCACCGTCAAACCTTAGGCCCAAGCGGGAAACACCCAACCACCTCGCTCAATGCACGCCGAGATACGCCTTCACCGCCGGCAGGCCCGGCTTGCCGTCGAGCGTCGTCACGCCGGCCAGCCACTTGTCGAGCGATTGCGGATTCGCCTTCAGCCACGCGGCGGCGGCCTTGTTCGGGTCTTCCTTGTTCATGATCGGCACCATCACGTGGTTCTCGATCGACGTCGTGAACTGCAGGTTCGACACGAACTTCGCGACGTTCGGGCAGCGCTGCGCGTAGTCGGGCGGCGTGGCCGTCAGCACCTTCGCTTCGCCGTAGTTCGGGCCGAACACGTCGTCGCCGCCGGTCAGGTAGTCGATCTTCATCTGCACGTTCATCGGATGCGGTTCCCAGCCGAGGAACACGATCCACTGCTTGTCGCGGATCGCGCGATTCACCTCGACCAGCATCCCGGCCTCGCTCGACTCGACCAGCTTGAACTTGCCGAGGCCGAACTGGTTGCCGTCGATCATCTTCTTGATCAGCGCATTGCCGTCGTTACCCGGCTCGATCCCGTAGATCTTGCCGTTGAGCTTGTCCGCGTACTTCTGGATGTCGGCGAACGACTTCAGGCCACCCTGGTACACGTAGTCGGGCACCGCGAGCGTGTATTTCGCGCCGGTCAGGTTCGGCGTCGCGAGCACCTTGATCGTGCCGGCCTTCGTGAACGGCTGGATGATCGGGTCCATCGTCGGCGACCAGTAGCCGAGGAACACGTCGATCTGCTTGCTCTTGATGCCGGCGAACGTGATCGGCACCGACGCGATAGTCTTGGTCGGCGCGTAGCCGAGGCCCTGCAGCATCGTGGCCGCGAGGCCGGTGGTGGCCGCGATGTCGGTCCAGCCGACGTCCGCGAAGCGCACGTTCTTGCACACGGGCGGGTCGGCCGCATAAACCGCCGACATCGGCGCGGCAATCCCGATCCCGCATACCGCTGCGATCAATAGGCGCTTCATCTGTCTTCTCCTCAAAGTGACGTCGTTTTTCATGGGTGCGGGATCGATTGTTGAAGCCGCGCGCCGCGATCCCGGCGGCGTCGCGGAACGAATGGTTCGCGCCGGCCGTGTCAGCGCCCCGGCAGCCGCCGCTCGTAGCTCGGCGCGTGACCGAACTGCGCGCGATACGCCTTGCTGAAGTGACACGGCGAATGGAAACCGCACGTCGTCGTCACGCGCGCGATCGACGCGTCGGTCGTGCGCAGCAGATCGCGCGCGCGTTTCAGCCGCAGCGTCAGGTAATAGTGGGTCGGCGATACGTTCAGGTACACCTTGAACATCCGCTGCAGGTGCCGCTGCGACAGCCGCACGAGCCGCGCGAGTTCCTCGAGCGACAGCGGCTCCTCGATGTTCGCCTCCATCAGCCGCACGACCTCGATCAGCTCCGCGCGCGAGAAGCCGACGCGTGCATCGACCGGAATCGGCTGCGTGTCGGTCGAGCTGCGGATGCGTTCGAGGATGAACTGCTCGGACACCTGCGCGGCGAGCTGCTGGCCGAAACGCATGCCGACCAGGTTCAGCATCAGATCGAGCGGCGCGGTGCCGCCGGTGCAGGTGAGGCGGTCGCGGTCGACGACGAACAGCTCGTCGGCGAACCCGACCTGCGGAAACTCCGCATGCAGCGCGGACAGGTTCTCCCAATGCACGGTGCAGCGATACCCGTCGAGCAGGCCGCCCGACATCAGCGCATACGCGCCGGTGCAGATGCCGCCGAGCGGCAGTCCGCGTTCGGCGAGCACCGCGAGCGTGTCGCGCGCACCGTCGTCGACCACGTCGCGGATGCGGATCCCGCCGCATACGATCATCACGTCGGGCAGGTTCGTGTAGTCGAGCGCCTGGGTCGGGCGCACCGCGATCCCGTTGCTGGCATGCACGGGCGCGCCGTCGAGCGAGTAGATCGACCACTGATAGTGGTCGGCACGTCCGACGTAGTTCGCCATCCGAAGCACTTCGACCGCGCTCGAGAACGCGATCATCGAAAAGTTCGGCAGCGTGAGAAAGCCGAAATGGGCAAGCGACGAAACCGGTGAAACGCAAGCGGCGGGCACGGCGGCAGCAGCGGCGGACGTCACATCGGGCTCCTGACGAACGGTTGAGCAGGGTGCAGGACGCCAGCCCCGCGGCATGCGCCGCGGAAGGCCGGTGTCGAATCGGAGAAGGCGGCCGGCAGACGAGACGGCCGCCGGTGCATCAGGCTTGAACGGGCGCAGCCTTCGCACGGAACAGCTGCTTCAGGCCCGAGAACAGCGGTGCCTTGGCGGTGCCCGGTGCGCGGCCGAAGCTCTCGGTGATGCGGTCCAGGATGATCGCGAGCAGCACGACCGACAGACCGCTTTCGAAACCGAGACCGATGTCGAGGCGCTGGATACTCGCGAGCACGTCGTTGCCGAGACCGCCCGCGCCGACCATCGACGCGATGATGACCATCGACAGCGCCATCATGATCGTCTGGTTCACGCCCTGCATGATCGACGGCAGCGCGTTCGGGAACTGCACCTTGTACAGCAGCTGCCACGGCGTGCAACCGAATGCCTGGCCGGCTTCGACGATCTCGCGGTTCACGTGACGGATGCCGAGGCTCGTCAGGCGCACGGCCGGCGGCATCGCGAAGATCACCGTCGACAGGATCCCCGGCACGCGGCCGAGACCGAACAGCATCGCGGCCGGAATCAGGTAGACGAATGCGGGCATCGTCTGCATCAGGTCGAGAATCGGACGCACGATCGCCGCGACCCACTTGCTCTTCGCGGCCCAGATGCCGAGCGGAATGCCGAGCACGAGGCTGATGATCGTCGACGACAGCGTGAGGCCGAGCGTGATGACGGTCTGGTCCCAGAAGCCCGTCGCGAAGATCAGCAGCAGCGACAGCGTGGTGAACAGCGCGAAGCGCCAGCCCACGCGCCACAGCCCCACGCCGATGAAGATCGCCATCATCAGCCACATCGGCACGGCCTGCAGGCTGTGCTCGACGAATGCGGCGAGCCCTTCGATCGCACGGCCGATCGTATCGAACGTCGCCGCATCATGGTCGAGCAGGTAATGAACGGACTGGTCGACCCAGCTACCGAGCGGAATCATTTCAGACATGGGAGCCTCGCGAACGCGTGATGGCCTTCAGGATAAGTGCGCGGTCGACCGAGCCGCAGTAGCAGCCGTCGTCGTCGACGACGGGCAGTGCATTCGGGCTCGCGACGACGCGTGCGACGACATGTTCGAGCGACGCATCGCGGCGGATGCTCTCGATCGGCCGCACCGACGGCGAGTCCTGGCCGATCGCGTCGCGCGTGACGAAGCCGCGGATCTTGCGCTGGGCATCGAGCACGAATGCGTATTCGGCGCTGCCGTTCAGCGTCGCCGCGACGTTCGCGGCATCGAACTTCGACATGATGGGCACGGCGCCCGTCTGCATCAGGTCGCCGGCCGTCAGGTAGCGGCTCGTGTCGATGCCGTCGAAGAATGCGCGCACGTAATCGTCGGCCGGGTTCGCGATGATGTCCTGCGGCGTGCCGACCTGCACGAGGCGGCCGCCTTCCATGATCGCGATGCGGTTGCCGATGCGCAGCGCCTCTTCCAGATCGTGCGACACGAACATGATCGTGCGGCGCTGCTCCTTCTGAAGCTGCAGCAGCACGTCCTGCATTTCGCGGCGCTTGAGCGGGTCGAGTGCGGAAAACGCCTCGTCCATGATCATCAGCGACGGGTTCACGGCCAGCGCGCGAGCGAGGCCGACGCGCTGCTGCATCCCGCCCGACAGCTCGGACGGCAGCTTGTGCGAGAACGGCGCGAGGCCGACCTGTTCGAGCACTTCCATCGCACGGCGCTCGCGTTCCTTCTTGCCGACGCCCGCGACCTCGAGACCGAACGCGGCGTTGGACACCACGCTGCGATGCGGCATCAGCGCGAACGACTGGAACACCATGCTCATGTCCTTGCGTCGCAGCGCGGTCAGCGCGGAGCGGCGCGCCGACGCGACGTCGAGCCCGTCGATCAGCACCTTGCCGGCGCTTGGATCGACCAGCCGGTTCACGAGGCGGATCAGCGTGGATTTGCCGGAGCCGGACAGGCCCATCAGCACGAATATTTCGCCTTCCTGCACGTCGAACGATACGTTGTGCACACCGACGACCTGGCCGGTACGCTTGAGCACATCGTCTTTCGTCGCACCGGCGGCGAGCATGTCGAGCGCCTGTTGCGGGTTGCTTCCAAACACCTTGCACAGACCTTCGACCACGACCTTGGGGGCATCCATCGAAACCTTCTCCTCGTGTAGCGGGGACTCACGCGTGTTCCTAGCGTGCCTACATAGTTGCCAGAAAAAACCCCGACCTGCCGACGAATTACGACAAACGCTTGCGCAAATACGACACGCCCGTCGGCCGCGCCACGCGGGCCGCGGCGCGCGGCGACGCCCGATTGCGGCAACGCAATACGCGCACGCCCAGCAACGACGGGCGTTGCACGCCGCCGTTGTGCGCAGCAGCGCGACAGTAACGCGGCGTCGTTTTGCGCCAATTCGCATCGGCCGCGCGTCGCTTTGCGACAATTTCACGTCCGATCGGACTGTGCCGGTTGCATCGTGCGGACAAAGCGAATGGTCGTACGAAAACCGCGCGCCACGAACGCGCCATCTTCATGTTTTGGACCGCGCGCGCAACCCAGAAAATCCCGCATGGGCGCTGTGATACATTGCCGGCAGCCATACCGATCGCGACGTCGCCGCGCGCCCTTGCGCGCCGCGATGCGCCGGCGGTGCATGCATGCCGGTTCGCCTGCCGGCCATGCCGAAACAACCTCGATCGGCCGCGCGACGATCGAAGGACGATAACGAAATGAGAGAGGGAGCTAGGCGATGACTTGGGCCTTTGCCGCAATCGGTTTCATCGTGGGCGGTATCGCCGCATTGTTCGGGGATTTCCCGGCCGCCACCGGCATGCTGCTCGGCGCGGCGCTCGGGTTCAGCATCGGCCTCACGCTGCAACAGCGCAAGCACCGGAACGGCAGCGCGGCACCCGGCAGCGACGCGATGTCGCCCACTTCCACGCCACCACCGCTGCCCGTGCCGCTCGCCGAGCGCGTCGCACGCCTCGAAACGACCGTCGATGCGCTCACGCGCGAGCTCGAAGGGTTGCGCGCGCAACTGGCCGGTACGCAGGCCGCAGCCGCGGCAACCGGCAGCGCCGTGCTCGTGCCGTCAACGACGCCCCCCACCGCCGCACCGCGCCCGTCCGCGCAGCCCGCAGCCGCGAGTGCCGGCACACCATCTTCGATGTCGACGCCTGCTCCGGCGCCGTCGGTTGTCGCGCCCGCGAACGAAGCGCCGGCCGCCGCCCGGGTCTCGACGGATGCGCGCGCAACGGCCGCACACCGCGTCGCGCCCACCCCGCCGAAGCCGCGCGCACCCGGCATCGCCGAACGTGCGTTCCGTGCCGCGCGCGACTGGCTGCTCGGCGGCAACACGGTCGTGCGCGTCGGCATCGTCGTGCTGTTCTTCGGCGTCGCGTTCCTGCTCAAGTACGCGGCCGACAACGACATGCTGCCGATCGAATTCCGCCTGGCCAGCACCGCGCTCGCCGCGGCCGCGCTGCTCGCGATCGGCTGGCGCGTGCGGGCACGCCGCGCCGCGTACGGCCTCGTGCTGCAGGGTGGCGGCATCGGCATCCTGTACCTGACGATCTTCGCCGCGACCAAGCTCTACGCGCTGCTGCCGGTTGGCGCGGCGTTCCCGCTGATGGTCGCGGTGTGCGCGCTGAGCGCATTCCTCGCGGTGCGGCAGAATGCGCTGCCCCTCGCGTTCATGGGCAGCGCGGGCGGCTTTCTCGCGCCGGTGCTGCTGTCGACCGGCCATGGCAGCCATGTCGCGCTGTTCAGCTACTACGCATTGCTGAACGCCGGCATCTTCGCGATCGCGTGGTTCAAGGCATGGCGTCCGCTGAACCTGCTCGGCTTCGTGTTCACGTTCACGATCGGCTCCGCGTGGGGCGTGACCGCATACCGCCCGGCGCTGTTCGCGACCACCGAGCCGTTCCTCGTGCTGTTCTTCCTGATGTATGTCGGCATCGCGCTGCTGTACGCGGTGAAGCGCGACCTCGCGCTGCGCCACTATGTGGACGGCACGCTCGTGTTCGGCACGCCGATCGTCGCGACCGCGCTGCAGGCGGCGCTCGTGAAGGACATGCCGTTCGCGCTCGCGTGGAGCGCGGTCGTGCTGTCGGCGTTCTACGTCGCGCTCGCCGCGTGGCTCGCGCGGCGCCGCGCGCGCCTTGAGCTGCTGTTCGAAGCGACGCTCGCACTCGCGGCGATCTTCGCGACGCTCGCGGTGCCGCTCGCGTTCTCCGGCCCGACGACGAGTGCCGCGTGGGCGATCGAAGGCGCGGCCATCGTGTGGGTCGGCGTACGCGAGAAACGCGTCGCGCCGTTCGGCTTCGGCCTGCTGATGCAGCTCGCCGCGGCCGGCGCGTTCTTCACGAGCCTGCTCGGGCCGGCCGATACGAACGCGCTGCCGGTGCTCAACGGTGCATACCTCGCGATGCTGCTGATCGCGCTCGCCGGGCTGTTCACCGGCTGGTGGCTGCACGGGCGCAACGAAGCGCGCGCGTGGCGCGCGTGGATGCCGGACGTCGGTGCAGCGGCCACCGCATGGGGGCTGCTGTGGTGGCTGAGCGGCGGGCTGCACGAGATTCTCGTCCATGCAAGCCGCCACGTCGATCTGCATGCGGACCGCTTCGTCGTCGATGCAACCGCGCTGTTCGCCGCGGGCACCGCGTGGCTCGCCCACGTCGCGCGCCGCAGGCTCGCGTGGCCGCTCGCCGAATGGCCGGCGCTCGCGTTGACGCCGGTGCTCGCACTGCTCGCGTTGCGCGCGTTCGATTCGCACGAAGCGCCGTTGTCCGGCATCGGCGCGTTCGCGTGGCCGATTGCCGTCATCGCATGCTATGCGCTGCTGCTGCGTCAGTCGCGCGCCGCGGCGGCCATCGGTCCGTCGCCGGGCGCCGTGGGCACGGCGAGCGCGACTGACACGTCGACCGTAGCGTCCATCCCCACGCAGGTGCTCGCACCGCTGCACACGCTGATGTTCTGGACGTTGTGCGGGTTGTGCTCGCTCGAAGGCTTCTGGCGCCTGCGCGCGTTCGTGCCAGAAGGCGCGTGGAGCTGGAGCGCGTGGGCGTACGGCTTCGGCGCGCTGCTCCTGCTGGTGTCGGGCCCCGGCTCGCGCCCGCGCTGGCCGATCGCCGCGTTCCCGCGTGCCTATCAGGTATGGGGCGCCGCGCCGATCGCCGCGCTGCTGTGGCTGTGGAGCGTCGCCAGCGTATCGAGCGACGGCGATGCGTCACCGCTGTACTGGGTGCCGCTGCTCAATCCGCTCGACGTCGCGCAACTGCTGATCTTCGTCGCGATCGCGACCTGGCTGCGTCGCCTGACGACGCTCGGCGTCGACAGGCATCCGCTCGCATCCGGTCTTGCGGTGCTCGCGATCGTTTTCCTGTGGTTCAACGCGCTGCTGCTGCGCACGCTGCATCACTGGACCGGCGTGCCGTACGCATTCGATGCGATGGCGGAATCCACGCTCGTGCAGGCGTCGGTGTCCGTGTACTGGACGCTCTGCGCGCTCGCGACGATGATCTGGGCGACGCGCCGCGGGTCGCGCGCGCTGTGGTTCGTCGGCGCCGCGCTGCTCGCGCTCACCGTGATCAAGCTGTTCCTGTTCGACCTGTCGCACGTCACCGGCATCGAGCGCATCGTGTCGTTCATCGGCATCGGCGTGCTGCTGCTGTTGATCGGCTATTTCTCGCCGCTGCCGCCGAAGGCCGCGGCCCGGCGGGACGGCAACCCATCATGAAACGACTCGCAGCCCTGCTCGGCCTGAGCCTGCTGACGTCGTTCGCCGCGGCCGACGGCACGCCAGGCGCGGCACGCGTCGCCCAGCGCTTTGCACTCGATCTCGACGGCAGCGCCGCGTATTACCAGCTCACGGTGCCGCAGCGCGTGTATGCGGCCAGCCGGCGCAACGATCTCGGCGACGTGCGCATTTTCAACGGCGCAGGCGAGCCCGTCCCGTATTCGCTCGATGCACCGGCAGCGGCCGCCGCGCCGCCGGCCCGCACGCCGGTGCACTGGTTTGCGCTGCCGCCGGCCCGCACCGATGGCGGCCATGCGCCGCTCGGCGTGTCCGTCGCGCCGGACGGTTCGCTGCGCGCGGCCGTGACCGCGCCGCCTGCCGCAAAACGTGCCGCCGATCTCGTCGACCTGTCGCATGCGGATGGCGAAGTCGATGCGCTGCTCGTGCACGTGAGCGACGACAGTTATCAGGGGCGCGTCGCCGTCGAAGCGAGCGACGACCTGCGCAGCTGGCGTTCGCTCGGCAGCACGCAACTGCTGAAGGTCGGGCGCGGCGGCGACATGCTGGTACAGGAACGCATCGCGCTCGAAGGCACGGGGCCGCGCTATGTGCGGCTCGACTGGCTCGACGGCGTGCCCGCGATCGAGTCGATCGAGATCGAAACGCAGCCGCGCGATGCGCGCACGGCGGACACCTCGGCTGTGCCGCGCCAATGGCGCGACGCCGTGCACGTGCGGGCAGGCAGCGCGCCCGGCGAGTACCTTTTCGACACCGACGGTGCATATCCGGTCGACCGCGTGCGCGTCGACCTGCCGCAACCGAATACGGTTGCACGCGCAACGTTACAGAGTCGCGCCGACGCGCAGGCACCGTGGCGCGATGCCGCCAGCGCCGTGCTGTTCCGGCTGCGGGGCACCGGCGGCGAACAGCGCAATGCCCCGCTGGCGTTTGCGCCGAACGCCGATCGCGCGTGGCGGATCGTCGTCGACATGCGCAACGGCGGGCTCGGCGGCGGCCAACCGGCCGTCGCGATCGGCTGGCATCCGGCCGCGCTGACCTTCGTCGCGCGCGGCACGCCGCCGTTCACGCTCGGTGTCGGCAACGCGTCGCTGGCGTCGTCCGCCGTCAGCCGCGATGCGCTGCTGGTCGGGATGGCGCCCGAAGTGCGGCCTGCGCGCGTCGGCGCGGCGTTGCCGGCATCGGCGGTGCCGCCGGAGTTGTCCACCGATACGGACGCGACCCGCCGCTACGTGCTGTGGGGCGCGCTGGTCGTCGCGGTCGGTGTGCTCGGCACGATTGCATGGCGCCTCGCGCGCGGCGGCGACGGCGGCGCCGGCAAGCGCGACGAGTGAGGCCGCGCCGCCGGGCCGGCGCGATACACGCTGCATCGGCCGCGACCAAGATGTTTCTTTCGGCCGGTGTTCGAATGTCGCGCCCGGCTTGCATCAACGCCGTTCCGCATGCCCATCGCGCCCCCTTTCCGGAACGGGACGAAAAAAAGCCCCGCCTGCATCCGCGCGGCGGGGCCAACCCATGTCAGTAGAGACATCATGGAGGAGACAGGCTCATCTTATCGAGCGCGGCGTGCCGTCCCAACCAAGCATTTCTGCTATTCATCTGCATCGCCGTGCGCACGCCGGACCCGCGCGCACGGCATATCGATAGAACGAAAAGTCGTTTTCAGAGTGGCGGCGGGGTCGTTACCATCTGGTTTTAAGCCTGTGCTTAGCCGGGCAAGCCATCCCCAAGGAGCGCCCCTTGACTGCATTCGATCAACACCGCCGCCCGTTCGTGGTCGGCATCGGCGGCACCACCCGGGCTGCATCGTCGACCGAGCGCGCGCTGTCGTTCGCGCTGCGCGGCGCGCAGGCCGCCGGCGCACGCACGCGCCTGTTCGACGGCCCGTTCCTGCATACGCTGCCGCACTACGCGCCCGAACACAAAACGCTCACCGACGCGCAGCGCGAACTGATCGACACCGTGCGCGAAGCCGACGCGATCATCATCGCGACGCCCGGCTATCACGGCGGCGTGTCCGGCCTCGTGAAGAACGCGCTCGACACGCTCGAGGAACTGCGCGCCGACGAGCGCCCGTATCTCGACGGCCGCGCGGTCGGCCTCATCGTCACGGCTTACGGCTGGCAGGCCGCCGGTACCGTGCTCACGTCGCTGCGTTCGATCGTGCATGCGCTGCGCGGCTGGCCGACGCCGTTCGGCGCGACCGTGAACACGCTCGAAACGCGCTTCGACAGCGCCGACAGCTGCTCGGATCCGAAGGTCGTCGCGCAGCTCGAGACCGTCGGCGCGCAGGCAGCCGAATTCGCGCTCGCGTTCGCGTCGCATCGTGCGGCCACGCATGCCGCATCGGTCGACGCGCTCGCGCCCGTGCTGAAGATCGCGAACCAGTAGCGCCCGCCTTTCCGCCGCCCGCGCCCGGCCGACGACGTTCGCCGCGCGCGGGCGGCGCGTATCCGGCTGTCCATGCTGCGCGCATCGCGCCGACACCCGTGCCTCATACCGGTTTTTCGCGCCGATAACGATTCGGCCCGCCGCGTGATTTGCATTGGCCGAAAGATTGGTTCACGCAGGCCGCGGGGTTTCGTACGCTGAAAGACCGAACCCGTTATGCGCACGCCATGAATCGCACGATCCGCTACAAGGGCTATGAAGTCGCCCCCGCCGCCGCCCGGCTGCCGAACGGGCTGTTCGCCGCGAACCTCACCATCGAGAAGGCGAGCGGCGGCCCGTCGCCGCGCGCCGTATCGTTCGACGCGATCGACTTCTTCTTCGAAGAGGAACACGCGCTCGCCTATGCGTCCCGGTGGGGACGCCTGTGGGTCGACACGCAAGCCTGAGCATGATGCGCGGCCGCGCGGACAGCCGCACGAAAATGCGCGATTACGAAAGCTATGCAAGAATCTTTCGTCTCGTAATCGCATAACAACAGCCATGTCCGACACGCTGCAGCACGAACATGCAGCGGCAGATCACGCGATGCGCAACTGGACCTTCGAGAACCAAGGTCCGGTCAGGATCGGTTCCGATGCGCACCGGCAAATGTTCTGCCGCATGCTGCTCGACACGCACAACCCGTACAAGCCGGCCGTCATCGACTGGCCGCCGCTCAAGCCCGACGAACTCAAGCGGCTCACGTCGCTGCCGATCTGGGACATCGCCGTGCAAACGGAAGGCCGCGCGTCGATCCGCGTCGCCACGTTCGCGGCCACCGTCGGCGATCCGCTGCTGCGCCGCGCCCTCGAGATGGACGGCGGCGAGGAAGCACGGCACAAGGTCGTGCTGTCGAAGCTGGTCGAGGCGTACGGAATCAGGCTCGCGCCCGAACCGCCCTATCCGGCGCCGAAGGATCCCGAGTGGGCGTGGATGATGACCGGCTTCAGCGAGTGCATCGACAGCTTCTTCGCGTTCGGCCTGTTCCGCTCCGCGCAGCGCTCCGGCTATTTCCCGGCCGAACTCGTCGAGACCTTCGAGCCGGTGATCCAGGAGGAAGGCCGCCACATCCTGTTTTTCGTGAACTGGTATGCATGGTACTGGCGCAACTTGCCGTGGTGGCGCCGGCCATGGTTCTTCGCACGCGTGGCCGCGGTGTGGGCAATGCTGATTCGCGAGCGCGTCAGCATCGCGCGCGGCATCGACGCAGACGGCGTCGCCCGCGACGCGAACTTCCCGGCCACGAGCACCGCCGACATCGGCGAATCGCTGAACCCGCGCGAGCTGATCGAGCTGTGTCTCGTCGAGAACGAGCGGCGCATGGCCGGGTACGACAAGCGGCTGCTGCGGCCGATGTTCGTCCCGCGCATGGCGCGCCTCGCACTGCGCTTCATGCGGAAGTAACGCTGCCGCGCGGCGGAGCGGGTTGGGCGGCATCGCCCGCCGGGCGATTCCTCGACGCCGCAGTTCCGGGACGGTGTGCCGCGCCGGACGGAGCGTCGGTGCGACCAGGCTCCTACGTTCTCGGCAACCATTCCCGTGCGCTCATCCGATCGATACAGTCGACGGCAACTCATGTTGCCGCCGCGAATCCGGTCGGCCGGCTGCGGCGACGCATCAGCGAGTGCCGCCCGCGGGCACGACTGCGCGCACGCCGCGCGTTTTGCACCGCCTTCCCGCACGTCGGCCTGCTGCGTGCCTCACCATCTCCCCGGACAGGGTCGACTCGTCGTGGCGCCGATCCGACACTTGCCGCACGTCTCGTCGTGAGCGCCGATTTCCTGCGTTCCACCGCGGCGGTTGCGTGCAGGCGTCGCCACCGCAACGACCACGGTTGCAACAGCCGTCGACAAGCCGCGCCGACACCTCGTCTCATCGACCAGTTGAACCAACATATGAATGCCGCCATTCCGCGCCATTCGAAAGACGAATCCCGCTAGCGCGGCCGATGCGCCCGTTGCATTTTTTTACAACTTCATGAAACCGGCAGCTGCGGCAGGCCCGTCCCACGGGCAAGCCGGGCCGGCGCGATGCGCAAATCGGCATATCCCGACAACGCCGTTTTGATGTTTATTTGACTTTATAGATACGCAATTTATTCCGTTAAAAAATCAAATATTAATAAGTTAACGATGCAGCCTAGACGATACCGATTGGAAACGCCGAAACATTACAGCCCAGAAAGATATCGGCCGCGCGCAAACGTTTGCTATTTCATTTGTCTTACTTTTGCTGCTTCCATGTGTGCGCCAGGTTACGATTCGCCATTTTAAGTATCTGATTTTTATAGACAATTTGTGCAAACATCGAGCTCCGTCACTGCATACATCCAACATTCAGCGCATTTTCGACTTCGTTACATGCCAATACATCAAAACACGATGTATTGACCATCTTTTAACTTTCAAACCGCTCCATTTTTCACTGTTTATCAATCTCGAAAAAGCGCCTCCAATAAACTCCGCCCATCAATTTTGAGATTCGCGCGGGCGCACGGCAGATTCATCTAACGAAAGACCGGTGTGTGACGTGCTTATTTGGAGGTAGCAGGACATGAACCGCACATACCGCTCGATCTGGAACGAAGCCCTTGGCGCCTGGGTCGCGGCATCCGAACACGATTCGGCTCGGGGCAAGCCGAACAAGTCAGCCGTCGTGAAGGCCGTTGCAACCGTCGCACTCGTCGCGGGCGCAACCGTCGGTAACGTCGCGCATGCGCAGTACAGCGCCGGCGGCGGCACGTCGACGGGCGCTCAGGCGATCGCGATCGGCGGTAACAGCGGCAGCCAGACGACGGCCAGCGGCGCGACGTCGATTGCAATCGGTGCGAATGCGACGGCATCCGGCAGCTATTCGCAGGCATTCGGCCAGGCAACGACCGCCACCGGCGCGAGCGCGATCGGTATCGGCTCCGGCGCGAAGGCCCTCAACACCGGCGCGACCGCGGTCGGCAACGACTCGACCGCATCGGGTTCCAGCTCGATCGCGATCGGCGGCGGCAACAGCTCGGGCACGGGCGGCGCGGTGGCGGCGGCCACCAACTCGATCGCGTTGGGCCGGTTCTCGAACGTGAACTCGGCGGCGACGTCGGGTATCGCGATCGGCTCGAACGCGACCGTCACGTCGGTCGGCACCAACGGTACGGCGCTCGGTTCGGGTGCCACCGCAGCGGGCGCCGGCGCATCGGCGATCGGCAACGGTGCGACGGCAACGGGCACCAACGCGATCGCGCTCGGCGGCACGGCCAACTACGCATCCAGCGTCGCGATCGGTGCGGGTAGCGTGACAGGCACCGCAGCACCGACGGGAACGGGGTACCTGACCGGAAGCGCCGCGCCGCTGTCGGAAGTGTCGGTCGGCAGCTCGACGGCACTGCGCCGCATCACGAACGTCGCCGACGGCTCGGCGCCGCAGGACGCCGTCACCGTGGCCCAGCTCAGCACCGGGATGAGCACGACGACGAGCGCGATCAGCAGCCTGTCGACGTCGGCGTCGACGGGGTTGTCGTCGGCGAACAGCTCGATTTCGTCGCTGTCCACGTCGGCTTCGACGGGTATCAGCTCGCTTTCTACCGGCCTCAGCTCGACCAATAGCTCGGT